>CAQJOC010000066.1:5568-6279 GCA_948815685.1 uncultured Eubacteriales bacterium
CCTTTATTAGTTTGGCTAATCTATCGAGCATTTTTACAAATTTGATAGTTTCAATGTTAATCATCTTATTTCTCCTAATATTTCCAATTATCATATTTAAGACATATTCTGGTGGCTTAGCAATTCCTTGTTTCCAGTTTCGAAGGGTTCCTAGAAGAATACTAAAATAGGCTGCAAATTGTCGCTGGGACATATTAATAAGGTTTCTGAATTTTTTTATGTCTATTTCCATATAGCCACCTCCTTATCAGTACACAGATTACATACTGACAGATATATCTGTACACAAATTACGTACTGATGTTAAGGGCGTTTTTAGAAGTTTGTAGAATTTATAATTTTTTCGAGTGAACTTGAAGCTGTGTACGTCTAAAAATCCTTGATTATATTAAATAATCTAATAACGCGAAATCTAATTTATTAGGTCCATAAACTTTTGAAGTTATGGTAAAATAAAAAACAAGAAAAGGCGGCGGTGAAATGGCTCTTATTAGTTTAGACAAAAATAAACCAAATAAAAACTTTGAGGAAATAATCAAAATAATCGAAAATTTAAGTCAAAATGCATTTAAGGCTGTGAATAGAGAACTAATAAATATGTTACTTAGAAATAGGAAAATTTGTAAGTAATAAAGTTAGTAAAAATGAGTGGGGAAAATTTATTGTAAAAGAACTTTCTGAATTTATACAGCATCAAAATAAAGGGATTAA
>CAQJOC010000067.1:0-755 GCA_948815685.1 uncultured Eubacteriales bacterium
TCTGCACTTGTTCTTGAGGAAGGCAGGATAGATTTATCAGAGTCTCGTATACTGCGTTTGAATTTGTACCTGCCGAGGCTTTGGAAAGTTCAAAATCGTCAATAGATTCAAGCTTATTTTTGGGATTTTGCTGCTTTTTGAATATATCATACGCCGATTCAGCTCCGCTTTTTATTGCCATGACCTCATTTTCTATTCTTTTATACTGTTCCAAACTTATTGATATTCCGTATTCTTTAAACAAATTTATTTTATCCTCTAAAGTTTTGCAGATCTTAAATTTTTCTTCAAACTCTCCCGACCGGACTGCCGACATAAGATTATAAATAGACATAAAGTCATCTCCTTTTCGCTGTTTTATATATAATAACACAACATTTCATATAATTCAATATATATTATTTGTTTATACATATTTTTATATGCAATATATCCATCTTTTAATAAGTAAAATAATTATAATTTTACAAAGTATTTATTGCAATTCTTAGATAAAACTAATCTATGAGCACCATTGATAAAAATATCAAACAACAAAATAAAAAACTAAAAAATATTATTAAATATACACAAGCGGGAAAAAGAAATTAAAAAACAGCGAAGAAAACATATTACGGAAGAATAATAAAAAGGAGGTGGGATTTTGAAAAAATTCTTTAAATCACTTTCGATAATGCTATTCTTTATTTGCACCGCATTTTTCGGCGAATGTATTTTAGTATCAAAAGATTTTCCTAAAATTTACAATGTTACAG
>CAQJOC010000067.1:780-3248 GCA_948815685.1 uncultured Eubacteriales bacterium
GAAAATAAACGCGACCGAAAAGGTATTACCTGCCAATGAGATTTGTAATAAAAACTGCCCTATTATTTTGCAAGGAAGACTTACGCTTCTTGACATCTTTCCTGTAAAAACAGTAGAAATGCATCTTGTTGATGAAAAGAAAGTAACACCATGCGGTACACCTTTTGGTATAAAACTTTTTACAAGCGGACCAATGGTAATAAATATTTCAGAAGTCAGGACAGAAATCGGGGCTTCAAGTCCGGCACAAGAAGCAGGAATTAAAAAGTCAGATACAATAACCTATTTAAATGGGAATCCGATCACTACCAATGAGGCACTTGCCGAAGCAGTAGAAAAAAGTGAAGGTAAAACCATGAAAGTTACGATTATGAGGAATAATTCTTCTTTAGACTTTAATGTTACGCCCGTTAAATCTATAGATGACAAAAAATATAAAATAGGAATGTGGGTTCGTGACAGTTCGGGAGGGATTGGAACTATAACTTTTTATGACTCTAAAAACGGAACCTTCTCAGGGCTTGGACATGGAATTTGCGATGTAGATACGGGCGAAATTCTTCCTTTAGAACACGGCGAAATAATGGATGCGTCAATTAACGGAATAACCCGTGGAATACAAGGAAAACCCGGAGAACTTAAGGGAAGTTTTGTCGGTGAAAAACCCATAGGAGAGCTAAGTGCAAATTTGCAGACCGGAATATACGGAAAAATTAAAAATATCTCCACAGACATTCCTCCTAAAAAAATAGCTATGAAGCAACAGGTCAAAACCGGTCCGGCTAAAATACTTACAACTATATCAGGTAAAAAACCTAAATATTATGACATAAATATAGAAAGCATAAATTATAATGAAAATAATCCCACAAAAAATATACTGATATCAATAACAGATAACGAGCTTTTGGAAAAATCAGGAGGAATAGTCCAAGGAATGAGCGGAAGCCCAATAATTCAAAATGGAATGCTTATAGGTGCAGTAACTCATGTATTTATAAATGACCCTAAAAAAGGATACGCAATATTCTCTGAAACTATGTTGACGAAATCTCATGAAATTTTCAATATAATTAATAAAATTAATTCTTAAACCAAAACATAAATATATTGATTTAACAATTTTCCATACGTAAATTGGAAATCTCTTGCCATAAATGTAAATATATGGTAATTTTAATCCTGAATACTATATTTGGGAGGAATTTAAGTGAAAAATCTCGTAAAGGTGCTCATAACCAAAGATTGCGAAGAATTTGATTCTTCTTTAGCCCAATTATTTAAAAAGCATTCTTTAAATGTTTCTTTTTCCCCTAATGACGGACTGAAAACTTTAAAATTAATTCAAACCATCAATCCTGAAGTTGTAGTTTTAGATATGTTTTTAACTAAAATAGACGCCATAGGAGTTATCGAAAAAGTCAAAAAAGAAAAACACGACAAAAGTCCAATATTTATAATTATGTCCGGATTAAAAAATCAAAAAATCGAACTGGAAGCTATATCTTCAGGAGCGTCTGCTTTTTTGGTTAAACCATTCACTCCTTCCGAATTAGCCGGACAAATAATAAATTTATTACCTAAAAAAACTGTTTCCTCTATTCAAAACAATTTAGCTTTTCCAATTAGTGAGACGCCATTAAACAAAGTTTCATCCGAAAAAGCTATGGAAATAGAAATTACGGAAATTCTTCATCAAATAGGTGTTCCGGCACATATAAAGGGATATCACTATCTTCGTTCTGCTATACTTATGTCTATTGAGACTCCTGATATAATCAATGCAGTGACAAAACAACTCTACCCTTCAGTTGCAAAAAAATTTTCAACAACGGCTTCAAGGGTAGAGCGAGCAATACGACATGCTATAGAAGTTGCCTGGGATAGAGGTGACATGGACATTTTAAATTCTTATTTCGGATATACAATCCACACATCCAGAGGAAAGCCAACAAATTCAGAATTCATTGCAATGATAAGCGATAAACTCAGACTTCAGATAAAATCAGCTTGCTAAAATATTTTGGTTTAAATCATATGAAATAATATTTCAAAGAAAATTGCGGTAAGTTTTATAGAATTCTTCAAATGAATCAGTATCTAAGGCTTTTCTGATATTTTCCATTAATGTATTGTAAAAATAAAGATTGTGGATAACGCATAGACGAAGTCCTAAAATTTCCCCACTTTTAAGAAGATGGCGGATATAAGCTCTGGAATGATTTTTACATGTAGGGCAATCACAGTTTTCATCAAGAGGTTTATTGTCGAGTGTATATTTTGCATTTAAAATATTCAGTCTGCCATTCCAGGTAAATATATGTCCGTGTCGGGCGTTTCTGCTTGGCATAACGCAGTCAAAAAGGTCTACCCCTCTTGCTACAGCTTCAATTATATTTGTAGGTGTTCCAACGCCCATTAAATACCTGGGTTTATCTTTCGGAAGATACGGTTCGACAGCTTCTATT
>CAQJOC010000067.1:3260-5149 GCA_948815685.1 uncultured Eubacteriales bacterium
CTTCGGGACTTTCTCCTACGGCAAGTCCGCCTATTGCATAGCCGTCAAGATCAAGTTCGGAAATTTCTTTCATATGTTCAACTCTAATATCCTTATATGTACTTCCTTGGTTAATGCCAAAAAGCATTTGTTGTGAATTAATAACACCCGGAAGATTTTTTAGTTTATCCATTTCTTTTTTACATCTGTAAAGCCAGCGAGTAGTCCTTTTGCATGAATTTCTGGTATAGCTGTATTCTGCCGGGTTTTTTATACACTCATCGAATGCCATAGCAATTGTAGAACCTAAATTAGACTGTATTTTCATGCTTTCCTCAGGCCCCATGAATATTTTATGTCCGTCTATATGGGATGAAAAATATACACCTTCTTCTGTGATATTTCTTAATTTTGCTAAAGAAAAAACTTGGAATCCTCCACTATCTGTAAGAACAGGTCCATTCCATGAAGTGAATTTTCTTATTCCTCCTAAATTTTTAATAACTTCATCTCCTGGACGAAGATGCAAGTGATACGTATTACAAAGTTCAACCTGACATTTAAGATTTTTTAAGTCAATTGCGGAAAGCCCTCCCTTTATTGCCCCACAAGTTGCTACATTCATAAATCCCGGAAGTTCTATAGTGCCATGAGGAGTAATGAATCGCCCACGACGGGAATATTTATACTTTTTATCCAATATATACAATATAATCACTCCAATTTATATTATAAGCATCGCATCTCCAAAACTAAAAAAGCGGTATTTTAATTGGACTGCAATTTTATATGCATTCATTGTATTTTTATGTCCGGCAAAAGCCGACACTAACATTATCAGAGTGCTTTCCGGAAGATGAAAATTTGTGACAAGAGCATCTATAACTTTAAACTTATATCCAGGATATATAAATATATCAGTTTTACCGCTGCAAGGAATAATTTTGCCGTGTAAAGATGCCGCCGCTTCAAGAGTTCTACAAGATGTAGTCCCTACGGATATTATTCTTCCACCCTCTAACTTAGTTTGTTCTATCATACTTGCGGTTTCTTCGGGAATTGAAAAAAATTCATTGTGCATTTTGTGGTTTACTATATTATCTTCCTTGACAGGTCGGAAAGTCCCCAGTCCAACGTGAAGGGTAACAAAAGCAATTTTAATGCCTTTTTTCTTGATTTTTTCAAGTAAGTTATCCGTAAAATGAAGTCCCGCAGTGGGAGCGGCAGAGGAACCGAGATTTGAAGCATAAACGGTTTGGTATCTGGACGGGTCATCAAGCTTTTTTTTAATATAAGGTGGCAGAGGGGCTTGTCCGATTTTATTTAATCTTTCGTAAAAATCCGGGACATCATCAAATTTAATTATTCTTTCGCCTGTTGTCGTCACATCTTCAACAGTGGCCTCAAGAATGCCATCTCCAAATATAAATTTACAGCCCTGTTTGGCTTTTTTGCCTGGTTTTGACAGAGAAGTCCACACATTTTTTTTAAGCCTGGAAAGCAGTAAAAATTCGACAGTTGCCCCACTGTCAGATTTTTTTCCATATATTCTAGCAGGAAAAACCTTTGAATCATTAAGTATTAAAAGGTCTCCCTTATTCAAATAATCAATTATATTATAAAATTTACAATGTTTTATTTCTCCGTTTTTTTTATCTAAAACAAGTAATCTTGAAGAATCGCGTGGTTCTATGGGAAACTGAGCAATAAGGTTATCCGGCAAAAAATAATTAAAAGCTTCCTTTGTTAAAAATTTCTCGCTATCTATGTAATCATTGATTTTATGCAAAATATTTCCTCCGTGAATAAAAATATATAAAAAATGATAAATATGAATTTTATAGCACAAACAGCTAAATTATTAAAATTAACAATTTGATTTTTAATTTTATTATGTTATATTTATACAC
>CAQJOC010000067.1:5177-6253 GCA_948815685.1 uncultured Eubacteriales bacterium
AATTAAAAAAATAGATTAAAAAGTTTAGACATTTTTTCAATTCATCTTTATTTTCCGAGTGTCTGTTCATACGAGAAACTTTATGAGGCAAAGATATCGTATCTTGGGGCTATAAAACAATATCTTGATGAAAAAATAGCACTTAAGTCCTTAAGCTATATAATTTATATTATAATTTGCTGTATAGTTCCGTTTTTTGCCCATCTGTTAAATTTCATGTAAATCGCATGACGGTTTCCAAATTTTTGAGGGCAATGTTCTCCACTTGCAACCATTTTTTATTATATTCAATAATCCATTTAGAAACTGTTGATTTAATATCTTTGCCAGTTTTTTCTCAGTTGGCATGAGATTTTTTATTTTTTCAAACTGTTTTTTTATTTTTATATCACAATTATATCAGATGTTTTCTTGTTTGTCTTTACATTGTCAATAAATCTATCTTTTTACTTTTGATAAAGAGGTAGATAAACTTACAAACAAGTGATTTTAGTTATTTATCATAAAAAACAAAATATTATTGACATTATATATATATATATATAATAAAGACGAGGGACTAAATGTATAATTCCTCTAATATTTATAAACGAAAGGATGAATTTTATGGAACTATTTGGGAAAGATAGAAGCATTACAGCCTTATGGGAGTGGCTGAATAAAGGAACCAATTATAATGAACTTAACCAAGCTCTAGGGGAATATAAAAAGGGTGTTGTAGTGTTTGAAAAAAAGTAGACTATTTAAAAAAAATAGATAAATTTTGTACGGCTATAGACGGACTTAAAAAAGCAAAAAAGGAAAATGCCGAAGATCACAAAAGAGATATAATAAAAGCTAGTAATGATTTATGCGATTATATTGAAGATGATGCATTTACAAAAGAAATGAACGAGAACCATGATTCAAAGCTGACTAGAGCAGCTTATTCAATCATAACGACGAAAATAAATTGCCTAAAATAATTAATAAATTTTATTTAAATAATATAGGTTCTAAATCCCATATGGGTATTTAGAACTCAGACTGTCAAAAAAGTCACCGTTGTGAGGAAGAGAACGGTGACTTTAATGCGA
>CAQJOC010000068.1 GCA_948815685.1 uncultured Eubacteriales bacterium
CTTTATCTCTTTTGTTTTCCACACTATCTTCCGTCTATCTTCTTTTAGCACTGCCCGTTTTTTATTTCATAATCCGGTAATTTTTGGGCTGCCTCGTTAATCCATCTGTATACTATTCCAAACATTTTTGCTATCTTATTTATTGACATCCTTCCTATCCCATATATCATTATACACATCAATTTCCTTGCTTTTATTTTTTCATTTGTCCTTCTGTCTCCCTTTATAAAATTACATCCACATTCTTTGCATAAATATCTTTGCCGTCCACAAACATTTCCATTTTTTACATTTTATCATTCTAATCACTCCTTTGTGATTAGTCTTTCCTCTTTTTTTATTTTTATCTATCTTTACATTAGAACTCTCACTATGCTTATTTTCGGCCTTTAGGAAATAATAAAATTTCCATCCTTAAAATCAAAGAATACTTTGTCACCTTTTTTTATCTTCTTTTCCAAAATTTGTTCAGATATTTTATTTTCTATTTCACTTTGAATCAACCGCCTGAGAGGTCTTGCACCATATGCCTCGTCAAATCCTTTCTCAGAGAGATTATCAATAACAGACTTGGAAAAACTTACTGAAATATTCATAGATTTTAAGTGTTTAGACAGTGCTTTAAGCATTCCTTTGGCAATAAGTTTTGTTTCTTCTTTGTTAAGCCTTTTAAATATTATTGTCTCATCGACTCTGTTTAACAGTTCAGGTTTGAAAACATTTTTGAGTTCTTTCATTATTTTATCGGTTATTACTTTTTCGTCATTTTCTTCGGCATTGAGTTGCGAAAATCCCAAAAGCACACCTTTATCCGTGATAAATTTTGCTCCGATATTTGATGTCATAATTATTACTGTATTTTTAAAATTTACTTTTCTTCCCTGAGAATCCGTTAAATGGCCATCTTCAAGTATTTGAAGAAGAATATTGAATACTTCCGGGTCAGCCTTTTCTATTTCATCAAAAAGAATAACAGAATAAGGCTTACGTCTGACTTTTTCAGTAAGTTGCCCTCCTTCACCATATCCCACATATCCGGGTGGTGAACCAATCAGCTTTGAGGAAGAATGTTTTTCCATAAATTCAGACATATCAAATCTTATAAGTGCATTTTCTGTTCCGAATACCGCTTCCGCAAGAGCCCTGCAAAGTTCTGTTTTTCCTACTCCGGTCGGACCTAAAAAAATAAATGAACCAATCGGGCGTTTTGGGTCCTTGACTCCGGTTCTGCCTCTTCTTATTGCTTTAGAAACTGCCGAAACCGCTTTGTCTTGCCCGATTACCCTTTTATGAAGTACTTCCTCCAGCTTTAAAAGACGCTCGGATTCTTCAGATGTTAGCTGAACCACCGGAACGGAAGTCCATTCGGATACAATACTTGCAATATCTGATATGCATATTCTTTTATTTGTCCTATCCTTTTTTTCCCTCCATTTGTCTCTTTCGTCATTAAGTTCCGAAGCAAGTTTTTTTTCCATATCGCGAAGTCTTGCCGCCAATTCAAAATCCTGATTATTAACAGCGGTCTCTTTTTCGGTTGCCAAAGAATTTACTCTTTTTTCAAGATTACTGATTTTTTCCGGTAAAGTATAAGCACTTATCTTTACCCTTGATGCTGCTTCGTCTATTAAATCTATGGCTTTATCGGGGAGAAATCTATCTGATATATATCTGGAAGAAAGTTTGACTGCCGATTCTATTGCAGTATCGGTAATTTCAATTTTATGAAAGTCTTCATATTTTGGTTTAAGACCTTTAACAATTTTAATTGCTTCTTCTTCGGAGGGCTCATCTATCATTACCGGCTGAAATCTTCTTTCAAGTGCCGGGTCTTTTTCAATGTCTTTTCTGTATTCTTTTATAGTCGTTGCTCCGATTAATTGAAAATCTCCCTTTGTAAGTGATGGTTTAAGGATATTTGCGGCATCTGCGGAACCTTCTGCCGAACCTGTACCGACTATCGTATGGATTTCATCCAAAAAAAGTATTATATTTTTACTTTTTTTAACTTCGGCAATAAGAGATTTCACTCTTTCCTCAAAATCTCCCCTATATTTGGTTCCGGCAATTATGCCGGTTAAATCCAAAGAAATTATTCTTTTTCCTTTTATGGAATCCGGGACCGAACCATTGGCTATTTTTAGTGCCAATCCTTCCGCAACCGCAGTTTTTCCTACTCCCGGTTCTCCTATAAGACAGGGATTATTTTTTGTGCGTCTTGATAAAATTTGAATTACTCTGCTTATTTCTTTGTCTCTGCCTATTACAGGGTCAATATTTCCTAGCTCGGCCTCTTTTGTTAAATCTTTTCCGTATTTAGTTATAGAATCAGTTTTTTCCTTAGGTTTTGTCTTATTAATTCTCGGAAATATCATATTATTGAAACTATCGTTTTCTATTGGCTGAAACATTCCGTCTGTTGAAATATTTTCCAGTTTTCGAGAAACTTCTACCTTATTTATGCCCATTTCTCCTAAAAGCCTCATAGCATAACTGTCGCTTTCTTCTAAAATAGCAAGAAGTATGTGTTCCGTACCGATTAATCCATCTTCACTGTTTGTCGCCTTAAGTGCCGCATCTTTCAAAACCTTTTTTGTACGAGGCGTAAAGTCTTCTTCACTAACGGAATCCGGCATCCCTGTTCCTATTTCATCCTTTACAAGTGCCTCCACGTCACTTAAAATTATTCCCAGTTCTTCAAGAACAGCCGATGCTACACCATTTTTTTCGCTCAAAAGTCCAAGCAGGATATGTTCACTTCCGACATAGGTGTGTCCTAACTTTCCCGCTATATCGATAGCATTCTTGATTACATTTTCAGCTTTTTCGGTGAATTTATTAAATTTATCCATATAATCACCCTCATTACTATATAAAATCTATTTTTAATTAAAGTTTTTATATAAATTATATATGGTTTTTTATATTTATACAATATATTTTATGTTAGATTGGGTGAATTTTATTCTCTAAGTCTAATGCTTTTTTATTTATAGAATATTTTTTGTTTCTCCTTTCTTCAAAAAACTCCATCGCTACCTTAGGAAACTGTGCATACGACAATACGTCTTCCTCCTGTTCCATCCATTCGCTTATTTCTTGTCTAAGACCATCAAGCTCCGGCTTTAAAAGGTCTGCCGGTCGTACGGTTACCGGAGTTTCATCACCTATTATTTTTTTCTGAAATTCTTCTAATATTTTAACAGGTGTATTACCATATTTTCCTGCAACAAGTCCTTTAAATTCATTTGTACAAATTTTATATCTTTCACCTGATATCACGTTATAAACAGCCTGAGTACCGACAATTTGAGAGGTCGGCGTAACAAGAGGAGGGTATCCTGCATCTTCACGAACTTTGGGGACTTCTTGCAAAACTTCTTTAAACTTCTCCTCTTTTCCGGCTTGTTTAAGCTGAGATAACAAATTTGAAAGCATTCCTCCGGGGACCTGGTATATAAGTGCCTTTGTATCTGTTGCGAGAAGTCTAGTATCTAAAATTCCTGTTTCTATATATTTTTGTCGAATTTTCATAAAATAATCCCTTATTTTGCTTAAAGCCGAAAGGTCAAGACCTGTGTCGTATTCCGTATCCTTAAGTGCGGCAATAACCGCTTCAGTCGGTGTATGTGAAGTTCCCAATGCAAGTGGTGACATAGCCGTATCAACCATGGAAACACCTGCTTCTATTCCTTTGAGTATACACATTGATGCCAATCCGGAAGTGTAATGAGTGTGAAGTTGAATCGGTAAATTTACAGTGTTTTTTAATTTTTTAACAAGTTCGAAGGTTCGGTACGGTGTTAAAAGTGCTGCCATATCCTTTATGCAGATTGAGTCGGCTCCCATATCTTCTATTTTTTTTGCATACTCTATATAATATTTGTCATCAAAAACCGGTCCGGTCGTATAAGATATAGCAATCTGTGCATGGATTTTTTCTTTTTTTGCTGCTTTGACTGCTGTCCTTAAATTTTCAGAATCATTTAAGGCGTCAAAAACTCTGATTATATCTATTCCGTTTGCTGCCGATTTTTGTACAAAATATTCAACGACATCATCGGCATAATGACGATAGCCTAGCATATTTTGTCCCCTGAAAAGCATTTGAAGTTTTGTATTTTTACATTTTTTTCGAAGTATTCTTAACCTTTCCCAAGGGTCTTCTTTTAAGAATCTTAAACACGCGTCAAAGGTTGCACCTCCCCAACATTCTAAAGAATAAAAGCCGACATTATCAAGTTGTTCCAATATAGGCAGCATATCTTCTATGGGCATACGTGTTGCTATTAGAGATTGATGTGCATCCCTTAAAACTGTTTCCGTAATTCCGACTTGCTTTTTTTCCATAAATACTCACCCTTTTTTACTTTCACTCTTTTTACCTTTACTATTTTTATTATTACATTTTTATTTCTATCTTACTTCATATTTTTACCTTTTTATTTTATATGGTCAAATAACTTAAAAAATATAAATTAAAAAAATTAATCTTTTATACATAAAACGTCACAGGTAATTAAATTTCTTGAATTTACTTTTTCTAAGTTGTTTAGCTATAATTTATATATAAAATGATATAATCTAAAAGATAGAAAATCTTTAGAAAAAAATATACGGAGGGATAAAATGGCAAAAATATTAAAAAATAATACGTTTAGATTAATTACCGCCTTAATTTTAGGTGTAATATTTGGCGGGATTATGAAATTTCTTCCCGATTGGATGTACGTTGATGATATTATTGTAAATGGTTTTTTTAGACTTCTGGGGAATGGATTTTTGGAATTAGTAAAAATGACTGTTATGCCTTTAGTATTTGTCTCCTTAGTGTGTGGAGTTTCTTCATTTGGAGATACTAAAAAATTGGGTTCCGTGGGAATAAAAACACTAACTGTATTTTTTGTTACAACATTGATGGCAATTGTTCTTGCTATTTCTCTTGCCTTAATTTTCAAACCCGGTATAGGTCTTAATATGAATTTAGTTTCGCAAAATACCCAGTACATACCCAAACAAGCAAAAAGCGTGATTGATATTATGCTTGATATTATTCCTAGCAACCCGATAAAAGCGATGTCAAAGGGAAATCTTTTACAAGTTTTGGTTTTTGCATTGTTTTTTGGAATTTCATTAGGAAGTGTAGGCAAAGAGGCTGAACCCTTAATTAAAATATTTTCAATAATAAATGATTGTATTATGAAGATAGTTTCAATGATTATGGCGATAACGCCTATAGGAGTTTTTGCTTTAATTTCAAACACGGTTTATTCTATAGGTTTTGAATCATTACTGGGAATTTTAAAGATGTCAATAGTAGTTGTTTTGGCTTTAGTAATACAAAGCTTTGTGGTTTATGGTCTTATATATAAACTATTTACAGGTTTTTCTTTTAAAAAATTCTTAAAAAATTATACAAAAATAGCCGGAATTGCTTTTTCCACATCATCTAGTAATGCTGCACTGCCATTCAGCATGGAAATGATGGAAAAAATGGGTGTAAATAAGGCAATTTATAGGTTTGTACTACCGATTGGAGCAACAATAAATATGGCAGGAACAGCTGTTATGCAAGGTGTAAGTGCTGTATTTATAGCTCAGGCATATGGTCTGGATTTATCTTTATCTTCCATGATTACCATTACAGTAACGGCTATTCTTGCCTCTGTTGGAGCTGCCGGTGTTCCCGGAGTCGGAATGATAATGATGACAATGGTACTCGAATCAGCGGGACTCCCTGTAGAAGGGATTGCTTTGATTCTAGGAATAGATAGACTTCTTGATATGCTCCGAACAGTTGTAAATGTAATGGGAGACTGTATTTGTGCAGTAGTGGTTGCCAAAAGTGAAAATGATATCAGCATTAAAGCATAGGTTAATAGAAAAAATCTTAAAGATACCTAAAACTTTTTTTATTTATTTTATGAGAGCTATCAAATTTTTATATATGAATTATTGTCATATTTACATTAGACATCCTGCGAAATTAAAATATACTTATACATAAAAGATAAAAAATTAAGCCATAGTGAGAACCTTAAATTCGAAAAAAGCTTAACTTATTCGGGTTTAACATCTGAAATTTCTAGAAAATT
>CAQJOC010000069.1:0-3617 GCA_948815685.1 uncultured Eubacteriales bacterium
AATTATGACTGAAAGCAAATACAAAGGTAGTCTGCGCTGGGTTGATTTAATCCAGAACGAAAAATTACATAAAGCCGTTGAAAAATTATCGGAAGAAGAAAAATATTTGATTACACTTTTATTCTATGAAGATAGGACACAGGAAGAACTTGCAGATTTTTATAATGTTAGGCAGCCAGCAATACACCATAAAATAAATAAAATTATAAGAAAGATAAAATTTTATTTATCTAAAAAATAGAATATAAGCCAGACTTTCTACTCGACAATATTCGTTTATAAATTCACCCCCGAAATTCGTCTATAAGGGTGAGAGGGAAATTATTCCAATCAGCGAACATTGAAAATTAAATATGGACAAACTCAATTACTTTATCCGTTGTGCCTTAAAGGGTAAGCGTTTTATACGGTGCGCCATGACCTAAACTATATATTAAAATTCACATTTCTATTATATACAAGTTTAGCGAGCGATATTCCGCCGATATATAAAATCGTCTGTGGTAGACGATACGCAACGACAGCAACGGTGACAATGATACTCCTGCATAGTCGAAGTTAAGTCCCAGAGTGCAGCTCCAATGAGGGGGACGTGCAATTCGTGTGTTGATACCTAACCAGTATTAGGTTGAGGATGCCAAAAATATTATTTTATCAAGACAGGAGTTTAATATAATGATTAGAAATAATTTGAATTATACAGAAGAAAAATCTGTTGTTACTATTAGCGGCAAAGAATATACGGTTATAAATCTAACGCCAATATACACGCGAGATGAACGCCAAGAAATAAAAAAAGAAATTGAAGCTAATTTATTTGAAGTGTTTAGGAAATATGTATGAAATAACGAAGCGTTATGTTTACATTAACAGCCGTTTATGCTATAATTGGACTGTGGGCGGCTGTTTTTATATACGTCAAAATATGGGAGGATTTTAAGATGTATATAGCAATATACCCGCGAAAATCAAAATTCAAAAAAGACAGTATTTCAATAGAAAGTCAGGTTGAATTTTGTAAACACGAAATTAAAGGCAACGAGAAATTCAAGGTGTATCCAGACAACGGATTTAGTGGTAAAGACACCAACAGAGAGCAATTTCAAGAGATGTGCAAGGACATTGAAAAAGGGTTGATAAGTAAAGTTATTGTCTACAAGCTGGACAGGATAAGCCGTTCAATTATAGATTTTGCAAATATAATGGAGTTTTTCGGTAAGCACAACGTTGAGTTTGTATCATGCACAGAAAAATTTGATACCGGGGCACCTATGGGACGTGCCATGTTAAATATCTGTATTGTATTTGCGCAACTTGAACGTGAAACCATACAACAGCGAATAACAGACGCATATCATTCAAGAAACAAAAAAGGATTTTACATGGGAGGCGGAATGCCGTATGGATTTAATTTAGAACGGACAGAGATAGACGGCAAACGCTCAGCGAAATATACACCAGTAGAAGCAGAAGTTGAGGGAATAAAATTGATTTATTCAATGTATTCAAAGCCAAATGTAACTTTGGGAGATATATTAAATGTTTTAAACAATTTGCATATCCCAGCTAAAAAAGGTGGCAAATGGTATCTTTCAAGTGTAATGAAAATACTTTCAAGCCCGATTTATGTAAAAGCCGATATAGACGTTTATAATTTCTATAAAGACATGGGGGCAAAAGTAATAAATCCACCAGAAGATTTTAACGGCGAAAATGCCTGCTATACATTTACAGAAAAAAAGGACGAATCGACACAGCAAATTAGGTTTACAGATATATCAAATCAAGAACTTGTTTTAGCACCGCACGCAGGAGTAATTTCCTCAGATTTATGGCTCAGATGCAGGAAAAAGCAGTTTTTAAACAGAAGAAGTTATCCGTTGAGTACCAAGAAAGGGAAAAAATCGTGGCTTGTCGGGAAAGTTAAATGCGCTAAATGTTCATGTGCTTTTTGTGTATACCAAGATATGCGGCTTCGTAAAAATGGGCAACCTCTTAACAGTAAAAGAATTTTTGAATGCTCGGGATATACCGTACACAAATGCTGTGATGTAACAAAAAAACTTTCGGTTGATGAAATTGAAGATTATATTTTTAGCCAGATGAAAAATAAGCTGGAAGAATTTAAGGAAATTTACAGTAATAAAAGACCGTTATCTGACCCGAAAATCAATGAATACAAGATGAAACTTATCAAAGTCAATAACGAGATAGAAGAATTATTAAGTAAAATTATAGGTTCAAGCAAAACGCTTATGGATTACATCAACAATAGAGTGGAGGAGCTTGACAGGCAAAAACAACACTTGCAGGAAGAAATTATAGTTTTGTCGAGCGAAGCAGAGAAAAACGATATTTTCAAAATTACAAACTATATGGATAATTGGGACAAGGCAGAAATGCAAGATAAAATATTTACGATTGATTCTTTAATCAAAGTTATTGTAATATCGGAAGATGACATAAAGATTGAATGGAAAATTTAATCAACATCTCTCTATAACTTAATGTATTAATCTCTACACTTTGCTTTTACCCCAAAGTATAGAAGGAAAGTAATATATTATCAATTAAGGGCAGATATATAGAAGATAATAAAAGATTTGTGCAAATGGAAGTGAATAGAAATAATAGAAGGGCATATGATGCCGGATCATATACACCTTTTACTATCAATTTCTCCAAAGTACAGCATATTCTAAATCATGGGGTATCTAAAGGGAAAAGCACAATGATGATCTTCGAAAGACATGCAAATTTAAAGTATAAATATGGAAATAGACACTAACTATACAAAAATATATCAGAGAACAAGAAAAGGAAGATCAAATTATGGACAAACTTAAAACTAAAGAATATTCAGACCTTTTTAAGGGTAGCAAGTAATCAGTCCTCTTAGGCTTGAACAACGTAAAAGCCAGCCATCTTAAGATGGCTGGCACTCTTATGCCCTTATAGGGATTCCCATACCACGTCTTCCAGGCTTGGTTATGATTGAAGTACACTCTACCTACTTCTTTAGTTAAAACATAATCATAATTTTAGCCCTTGTTTAAAATTTTTTCATTAAGCAATTATTGTGATAAAATAAAAGCCTGTTTAAAATCTTCTGGGTAAGAGCTAAAGAAAGGCAAATAAGGTCATTTGAAATGAAGCATGAAATTTTCTCTTGCAGTTTTTTCAAAGACGACAGTTCTTCTTGAGCCAGACAAATTTACGCTCAACAGTCCGCGTTTAGTCAATACGTGGGACTTCTAAAGCTCGTTTTCCCTTTACCACCTAGACAGCAACATCGTGAATTTCTTTTAATAAATCTGTCCTAAAACGGAAAAATATGATAAAAACTTATTTGCAACTATAAGAAATAATCGCGGATTCCCCTGCTTTGGCATCTTCAAAGCTGCATTTTATTTCTTTTATTTTTTCCATATTAGTAATTATAACAGGTGTTTGAGTTGAATAGCCTTCTTCCGCTATTAGTCTGATATCCGCCTCAGCAATTTTTTCACCTGATTTTACTCTTTGACCTGATTTTACAAAAGTTTTAAAACCACGTCCCCCGAGTTCAACCGTATTTATTCCGATATGAATCAAAATTTCCACACCATCATCTGTGC
>CAQJOC010000069.1:3627-6071 GCA_948815685.1 uncultured Eubacteriales bacterium
ATCCCATAGGCATGGAGAGTATCAAAAACTTGAATTATTTCTCCCGCTACAGGCGAAACAATAGTACCATCGATAGGGATAATTCCTACTCCGTCACCCAGCATTTTTTCCGAAAACGCCTCGTCTTGAATATCTTCTATATGAATAACTTTGCCATTCATAGGGGATAAAATTTGTTTTTCCTTTCTTTTTAAAAAGCTAAACATACCAAAACCTCCATATTGATAAAAACACAACGGAATATTTTTATTAAAATTCGATTTCGCTTAAAATTTGATCTTTTATTTCATCTACATCGATTTCCAACATTTTTTTTCTGATTCCCAAAACAAATGGAGCTGACATAGATAATTCATCTACTCCCATAGCCAAAAAAATTCCCGTTAAAGATTCATCTGCCGCAAGCTCTCCGCATATTCCGACCCAAATTCCATTTTTATGGGCATTATCGATTACAATCTTAATCATACGAATAACCGCTCTATGGTATGGATTATACATACCGCTGATTTTATTATTTTGTCTGTCAATTGCTAAAGTATATTGAGTTAAATCATTCGTACCTATACTAAAAAAGTCAACCTCTTTGGCAAGCTCATCACTTATCATTACGGCTGCAGGTGTTTCTATCATTACACCTATTTTTACTCCTTTGTCATAAGCTATATTTTCCCTATCCAATTCTTCTCGAACTTCTCTCGCTATTTCTTTTGCCCTGGCAACTTCTTCCCGGGAAATTATCATCGGGAACATTAAGGAAATTTTTCCAAAGGCAGAGGCCCTGTATATTGCTCGGAGCTGTGTTTTAAAAATCAGAGGTCTGTCAAGACATATTCTTATGGCCCTATATCCCATTGCCGGATTTGCTTCACATGGTAAATCAAAATAATCCGCTTTTTTGTCTGCACCGATATCCATAGTCCTAATTATTATCGGTTTATCTTTCATCTTTATTGCGGCACTTTTGTATACTTTAAACTGTTCTTCTTCAGAAGGATAGTTATTTCGCCTCAAATAAAGGAATTCACTCCTGAACAGACCTATACCTCCAGCATCGTTTTTAATCACTCCGTCTAAGTCTGCCGGGCTTCCCACATTTGCATAAATTTTAACTGTTTTTCCGTCTTTTGTGATATTCGCCTTTCCCTTTAAACTTTGTAAAAGCTCATTTTGATGATCACAAAGCTCTTTTTTCTTTTTTAACCTTTTGACCGTTGTAATGTCAGGATTTATGTAAACAGTTCCGGAAAATCCGTCGACTATCATCTCACATCCGTCATATTCGGGCTTAAGCTGACTTCCAAGTCCTACGACTGCGGGAATATTCATAGTTCTTGCAAGTATTGCCGTATGAGAATTACTTGAACCTTGTATTGTGGCAAAACCTCGGACATTCGTCTTATCCATTTGCAATGTTTCACCGGGTGTTAAATCATCTGCTCCTACAATACAAAATAAATTTGAATTCACCTTTTTATATTTATTATCTTCACTTACATTCCCAAGTGTCAAAATAAGTTTGTAAGATATATCTTTTACGTCTGAAGCCCTTTCTTTCATATACGAATCTTCCATTGAAGAAAACAGCTGTGAAAATTTTTCGCATGCCTTATGTACAGAATATTCAGCATTGACCATTTCATTTTTTATGGTTTCCTCAATACATGATACAAAATCAATATCTTTTAGCATCATCTGATGAATCTGAAATATCATAGCTTCATCATCACCGACGGTTTCCATCGCTTTTTGGTACAATTTATCAAGTTCTTTAAGTACTATTTCGTTTGCGTCTCGATATCGGGCTATTTCTTTTTCCAAATTTTCTATCGCTTTTTTTTGAATATTAAAGTCGGATTTCTGGAGCATTCTAAATTTCCCGAATGCAATTCCTTTAAATACGCCAATCCCCTTTAAAACTCTCATTTGAAAGTCTCACCTCCGAAGTTCTGACTTTAGTCTAGCTTGTTTATTAATTTGTACTAAACTCCCGAAGTTTCCATAACTTTTCTTGCATTAAAATTATTTTGTAGCATTTCCTCGAGCTTTTCCGATAAAATATCCTCGTCATCTCCGCAAATTTCTATATTCAAAGTCTCACCATCTTTTACACCTAATCCCATAATAGAGAAAAGACTTCTGGCATTCGCCTCTTTTTCACCTTTTAAAAGTTTTACATCTGACTTAAACTTTGAAACAGTATTGACTAAAATACCGGCAGGTCTTGCATGTATACCATTTTCACTATTTATTGTATATGAAAGCTTACGCATAATTTATCCCTCTTTTCCGGAAAAACAATTCACACATCTTCATTTATTATAAATAAAATCAATTTAATTTTTTTATTTTTCTTCTTATTTTTTATTATTTTATTTTCTTTCTTTATTTTTCTCTTTATTATTTCTTATATATAATATAATTATTTCAAATAAAAATTATAT
>CAQJOC010000070.1:0-769 GCA_948815685.1 uncultured Eubacteriales bacterium
AAGAATATCTTAACCAAATTAGAGCGGCGAGGAGCCATTATTAATCCATATATCGTGCCAATGTTTTGATTGTCTGTTTTTATTCCTGCGTTCTCATCAAAATAAGTAAACAACGATACATTCTGGCTTCCTTTGCCATCTAAATTTATAACAGAATCTACTCCCATATTGCTTAAGTTTTCCAAAAATTCACCATGTTCCGAAACATAAAACAAGCACAAAGCTCTAACTCTGTCATCATTGTTGTTATAAGACTTATTAATAAGCAAATATAAATCCTTTTTCCACTTGATTAAAGCTTTAGTATCTGTATCTGGGATAGTTGAAGATAAATTATATTGGTCAATTAAATTTTGCGGAAGATAAAAATTTCCCTTAAATTCATGGGGAACACCAAACAATTTCCTATATTGTACAGCCGGTTTAGGAGGCTTGGCAAAGGTCTTACTTAATGCCCCAAATAAAACAGTCGCCGGTAAAACCAATAATATTACACTAAGAATAATCTTTTTTAACGCAATTTTCAAAAATAACAACTTCTAAAAATAAACTTTGTATATTATACAATAAAATAATATTAAACAATACAATATTTGTAAAAATTAAATATATTATTATTTATTTATAACATATTTAATGATTTAGGGAGGTATAATAAAACAATTTAAAAAACGTAAATTTGAAAAATTTTTATCTTTTTCACCCTTTTTCACCTTTTTCGCCTCTTTCACCTTTTTTCGTGAAAAAAGGCTGAAACCAAAAAAGCCTA
>CAQJOC010000070.1:779-6066 GCA_948815685.1 uncultured Eubacteriales bacterium
CCGCCCCCTCCACACCCCCACCTAATCGACTGGGCTGCTGCCCAGACCCAGCTGTCTAATCTTTTTATTCTGCTAATTGGTTTATCTTACAGCTAAATAATATTTGAAATTAAACAAATGTTTTACAAGATAAAAAATACACGAGCAAATTACCCGTGTACCATTTAGTGAAAACTAGGAAATTAATCTCCATATTTAGTTTCTTTTTTGTGTTTTTTATCTAATTTTTATTACTTTTTATTTTTAAAGTTATTTAATTACAAAAATTAATATTAAAAATACATAGGAATAAGCCCTACTTGCCCATCAGGAGCCGGCCACCCACATGCATATATTGTCCCAACACAACTATTTCCGGATTGGCTATCTCCGTCCAAATAGTCAAATACCGCTGCATCAGAGCCAAAATCCTTTATAGAAATTAAATTTTCAACGGAATCTACTCCCTTATCTTTTAATTCATCTAGAAAATCTGGATTTTTTGATACATAAAACAAGCACAAAGCTCTAACCCTGTCATCATAACTACCATAAGTCTTCCTAATAAGGTGGTATAACCCTTTTTTAGCATCGTCTAAAGATTTAGTATCGTTATTTGGAGTATTCGAAATTATATTGTATTGATCAATTAAATTTTGCAGAAGATTAAAATTTCCCTTAAATTCACTGGGAACACTAAATTCTTTGCTACTTTGTGCAGCTGTTTTAGGTGGCTCGGCATGAACGTAATTTAATGTGTTAACTAAAAAAAATACAGGTAAAAAAACTACCATCGCACCCATTAAAATTTTTTTAAAACTAATTTCCATTAATTACAACTCCTAAAAAATAAAACTTTAATATATTATAAAATAATTTTTTAAAAAGTCAAATATCTTTTTATAATTTTAAAAGAAACTTTACTCAACTGTAACGGATTTTGCTAAATTTCTTGGCTTATCTATATCGCAATTACGTAAAAGTGCAGAATAATATGAAAAAATTTGAAAAGGTATGACTGATAAAGATGGTGAAAATTCACTCAAAGAATTCGGTATATAAAAGATATCATCTGCAATTTGAGATATTTTTTCTTTATGGTCAATGGTTGTAACAGCAAAAATTTTAGCACCTCTGGCTTTTACTTCCCTTAAGTTACTCACCATTTTGTCAAACAATTTATCCTGAGTAAGCAAAGCAATTACTAATGTACCGTTTTCTATCAAAGAAATAGGTCCATGTTTTAGTTCTCCGGCTGCATATGCCTCCGAATGGATATAAGAAACTTCTTTCAGCTTAAGAGAACCCTCCATACAAACAGCGTAATCTAAAGTACGTCCTATAAAAAATGCATATTTATTATCCTTATATTTTTTAGCAATTTCCATAATTTGCTCTTTTTTTAATAAAATTTCCTGAATTTTATCAGAGAGAGAAGCAAGTTTATTTATGTATTTAGACATATCGGATGAATCCATAATATTTAATTTATCTGCAAGAAATAAAGAAAATATATAAATAATGCAAAGTTGGCAACTGTAAGCTTTAGTTGTGGCAACGGCTATTTCCGGGCCTGCGGAAGTATAAATAACATAGTCAGATTCATTCGCAATGGAACTCCCCCGAACATTTACTATGGAAAGAATTTTTGCTCCCTGTTTTTTTGCTTCTCTTAAGGCTGCAAGACTGTCTGCAGTCTCTCCGGATTGACTTATTACTATCACTAAAGTAGTTTTATCTACCAAAGGTTCCTTATAACGAAATTCAGAAGCAAGCTCTACTTCTACCGGAATTTTTAAAAGTTTTTCTATAATATATCGTCCTACCAAACCGGCATTTGCTGCTGACCCACAAGCTACAATATAAATTTTGGATATATTTTTTAGATATTCATCCGAAATGTTTAAATGCTCAAAAGATATTTCCCCATTTTTAATTTTTGAAGTTAAAGTTTTACTTATGACTTCAGGTTGTTCCATGATTTCTTTCATCATGAAGTGCTCGTAGTTTCCTTTACCGGAAGATTCAATATCCCAATTGGCAAGTTCAAAATCTTTTTCAGGATTTAATATTTTTTCTTCAGGCGTATAAACAACTATACTGTTTTTCTTTATCACCGCAATATTGTTTTCTTGAAGCCGATAAATTTTCCGAGTTCTGAGAAGCAATGCCATAATATCAGAAGCAATATAATTTTCACTTTTATCCTTATTTTCGCCATAATTTGTCCCAATAATTAGCGGGCTATCCTTTTTTACAGCAATTATTTTATCAGGCTCATCACTGCATATAATTCCCAAAGCATATGAACCTTCTAAATCAGATACAGTTTTTTGCACAGCTTTAAGCAAATCTCCATCGTAATGGAAATCGATAAGTTGTGCAACAACTTCTGTATCTGTATCTGATATAAATTTATATCCTTTTTCTACAAGAAAATTTTTTAATGAAATATAATTTTCAATAATTCCGTTATGTACAACTGATATTTTTCCGGATTGACTTACATGAGGGTGAGAATTTATATCCGATGGCTTTCCATGAGTTGCCCACCTTGTGTGACCTATTCCGATTGATGAAACAAGCGTATTCTCACTTGCAAGTGTATTTTTTAAGGCTTCCAATCTACCGCATTTTTTATATGTTTTTATCTTATTTTCCGACATAACGGATATTCCGGAAGAATCATAGCCTCTGTATTCCATTTTTTCAAGGCCTTCGAGCAAAAAAGGTAAGGCATTATCTTCCCCTATATATCCAATTATTCCACACATTTTTTATGCACTCCTCTTACTTGAAACTGTTAATAATAAATATTGTAAAATAATAAAATTTATCCCTTTAAGTGAAATTCGCTTAGAATGAGAAAAATAAAAATTGGTAAATATTTTTAAGCTTCAAATTTATATTTGGTAGTTTTTCTTTTTTAACTGCTATAGCTATTCCGATTTAAAATAACCTGCTTTACTTTTTGCAAACAGAGGCAGCGAATCATGTTTTCTGAAAGTAACCTTCCTTATTTTCTGGTATTAAAAATATTTTAAGGTTATCTTTTGCATTTTATAATAAGACGTATTTTTATTTTTCTCGGGCTATTTTAAACCGTAATAGCTATATTACTATATAATTTTGATGTGTGCTATCTTTAAATAAAAACTCTAAAAAACTTTTTTAATTTACATTTTTTAAAACCTATTTCACTATATTGTCAATTCAACATCTAATTTAATAGATGTTGAAAATTTTTTGCCGATTTAAATTAAAAAACACTAAACTTCCATAATTACAGGTAAAATCACAGGATTTCTACGAGTTTTATTATGAAACAGCTTGTATAAATCGTCTTTGACTTTAGTTTTTATCTCACCCCAGTCACGTATATCAAGCTCTGAACAAGTTTCTAAGGCTTTATATGCTGTTCTTCTTGCTTCAGACATCAAAGATTCGGATTCTCTTACATACACAAAACCTCTAGAAACTATATCCGGTCCGGCAATTACATGTCTATCTGAAGAATCAAGAGTGGCAACAACTACAATCAATCCATCTTGACCAAGGTGCTTTCTATCACGTAAGACAATGCTTCCGACATCACCTACGCCTATTCCGTCAACTAAGACAAGTTCAGTCGGAATTTCTCCTACCTTTTTAATAGATGAAGAACTAAGTTCAACCAAATCTCCCGTATCCCCAATATATATGTTAGAATCAGGGATTCCCATATCATGGGCTGTTTCTCCGTGTTTTATGAGATGCATTCTTTCTCCATGAACCGGAATAAAATACTTCGGTCTAACTAAACCCAACATTATTTTTTGCTCTTCTTGGCAAGCATGACCGGAAACATGGACGTCGTACATAGATTCATAAATTACCTCACTACCGAGTTTCATAAGCTCATTTACAACGGTTACAACCATTTTCTCATTTCCGGGAATCGGGTGGGCGGATATGATAATAAAATCTTCGGGACTAACTTCAACTTTTTTATGTTCCGAAAATGCCATTCTGTACAGTGCTGACATAGGTTCGCCCTGACTGCCTGTTGTAACAAGAACTATTTCGTTGTTTGAATATTTATTTATTACTTCTAAATCTATTATTACATCATCCGGAACATCTAAATAATTGAGTTCTCTTGCTATTGTCACATAATTCAACATACTACGCCCTGAAAAAGCAACTTTTCTATTAGTTTTAACGGCACAATTAATAATTTGCTGTATTCTGCCTACATTAGAAGCGAATGTAGCAATTATTATTCTGCGGTCTCCTGCTTTTTGAAAAAGTAAATCAAAAGATTCATCAATTTTCTTTTCTGTTAACGTATATCCCGGTCGAGTCGCATTAGTTGAATCAGAAAGTAATGCTAAAACGCCTTTTTGTCCTATTTCCGCAAATCTTGCTAAATTTATCATCTCGCCTCTTGACGGGGTACAATCTATTTTAAAGTCCCCGGTATGAACAATAACTCCGGCAGGAGATTTTATTATCACAGCCGCTGCATCGGGAATCGAATGATTAACATGGACGTATTCTATTCCCATACAGCCTACGTGTATAGTCTGACCGAAATTTACAGAATTCAACTTGGCACTGTTAGAAAGTTTATGCTCCTTTAATTTACCACCTATAAGTCCTATCGTAAGTGGAGTAGCATAAATCGGGACATTTATCTTTTTCAAAAGATAAGGAATTGCTCCAATGTGGTCTTCATGTCCGTGTGTGACAATCAAACCTTTTATTCTGTCTTTATTTTGTTCAAGATAGGAAAAATCCGGAATAACGAGGTCAACACCAAGCATCTCTCCATCAGGAAATGCCATCCCGCAATCGAGTATAATGATGTCATTTTCACACTCAAATACGGTTATATTTTTTCCTATTTGGTTAAGTCCTCCTAAAAATCCTATTTTCATAGACGGCTTTGATTTTTTATTTTGTTTTAAATCTTGCTTTAAATAATTATTTCTTTTAATTTTATTTTTTGCGACATTACTTTCAGTTTCACTTACTGGATTTTCGCTAGATTTAAATTTTTCTGCCTTATTTCTATTGTCTCTATTCACTGTCGGTGTAGAAATAACTTTCCCTCTCGATGGCATTCTTCTTGGTTTTCTGGGTTGTTTAGATTTAACTCCCACATTATTCACAGCACCGCTTTCCGAATCTCCTTGCGAGCTTTGTATTTTATTTTTTTCCACTTATCTTCCTCCTATATCATAAAAAACACATAAATAAAAAAAGCAAAAAATAAAAAATAAAAACTAATCAAAAATTTCCGAATAATCCAAAAATTTTAATAGCC
>CAQJOC010000071.1 GCA_948815685.1 uncultured Eubacteriales bacterium
ATTTAAATTTTGTTAAGGGAAGAAAAAATATTAATAGATAATTTATTAATGTAAATTCTTCTTCCCTCTTTTTCGTCCAATTCCTTCATATTTATGTTAAAACTTAGTCTAAACTCTCATTTAAATACCCTATTGACTTTTAAAAAAGTATATGCTATAATTGATTTGTTCGGAAGACAAAATTAAAAATATAAATTTATCTATAACATATTATATTATATAATGATATATTTTATTGTATGTTTTAATTAATATTATTTATTTTAATTAGTTTTACATAAGTTTTATTTATACTACTATAAGTAAAAGTTTTTCCGTGGGTTGTTTTTTATTGTGAATAGTAATAATCAATGCTGAAAAGTAAGTACAAACGAATATTAGATATAATTTAATTATCAATTAAATGTGTTTATTCATTATTTTAATTTATTAACTAAATATATCTTCTAAGTTAATGTATGAATCTAATAATATAATCTATTATATAGAGATAATTTATTTAATATTTATCTATTAAATTTGGAATTAATTATTAATCTAATTATTAATCTAATTATTAATTCTATCATATAGATTTAAATCTATATATAGTTTATATCTTTCAACTCTTAAGTATATATATTATATATTATAAAATATAATAATTTCATATTATTATATTATATAATAATTATATTCTTTATTAAGAAATGTTAAAGAGCATTTGGTGGATGCCTTGGTGTTGGTAGGCGATGAAGGACGTGATAGACTGCGATAAGCTTCGGGGAATTGTCAATAAATGTTAATCCGAAGATCTCCGAATGGGGAAACCCACCCTTAGGGGTATCTATAGCTGAATACATAGGTTATAGAGGTGAACTTGGTGAACTGAAATATCTTAGTAGCCAAAGGAAAAGAAATCAATAGAGACTCCCTCAGTAGTGACGAGCGAAAGGGGACCAGGCCAATGTCATTGATATAATAACTAAAATAAACTGGAAAGTTTAACCATAGAAGGTGATAGTCCTGTATAGGTAAAAGTTATCAGTGAATGCGAGTAGAACGGGACACGTGAAATCCTGTTTGAACATGGGAGGACCATCTTCCAAGCCTAAGTACTAACCAACAACCGATAGTGAACTAGTACTGTGAAGGAAAGGTAAAAAGAACCCTGATAAAGGGAGTGAAATAGAACCTGAAACCGAATGCTTACAAGCAGTCAGAGCAAATAATTTATTATTTTGTGATGGCGTACCTTTTGCATAATGAGTCAGCGAGTTAATGTATAAAGCAAGCTTAAGTCGATAGATGTAGGCGTAGCGAAAGCGAGTCTTAATAGGGCGTTAAGTTTTATGCAATAGACCCGAAACCAGATGATCTAATTATGGCCAGGTTGAAGGTGGAGTAACATTCACTGGAGGACCGAACTTATTAACGTTGCAATGTTATAGGATGAGCTGTGATTAGGGGTGAAAGGCTAATCAAATCTGGATATAGCTGGTTCTTCGCGAAAACTATTTAGGTAGTGCGTTGTATGATTGTCAATGGGGGTAAAGCACTGAATAGACTAGGGGGGCCAAAAGCTTTGCCAAATCTAATCAAACTAAGAATACCATTGAATTTAGTACAGCAGACAGACTACGGGTGCTAAGGTCCGTGGTCAAAAGGGAAAGAGCCCAGATCGCCGTCTAAGGTCCCTAAATTATCACTAAGTGGGGAAGGAAGTAATGAAGCCAAAACAGCCAGGAGGTTGGCTTAGAAGCAGCCATCCTTTAAAGAAAGCGTAACAGCTCACTGGTCTAATTAAGCTCCTTTGCACCGAAAATATAACGGGGCTAAAGTGATATACCGAAGACGCGAATTTTAAATAAATAATTTATTATCTATTTAAAGTGGTAGCGAAGCATTCCATAGGCCGTTGAAGGTAAACCGTGAGGTTTGCTGGAGGTATTGGAAGAGAGAATGCTGACATGAGTAACGATAAAGAATGTGAGAAACATTCTCGCCGAAAGCCTAAGGTTTCCTATCCAATGTTAATCAGGGTAGGGTTAGTCGGCACCTAAGATAAGACCGAAAGGTTTAGTCGATGGAAAACAGGTTAATATTCCTGTACCTGGAGATGAGTGACAAAGTTGATGTTTTGTATTCACCTATTGGATCGTGAATGCGGGGCTGATGCTTTCAGGAAATAGCCTCTCCCTATAGACCGTACCAAAACCGACACAGGTGGGCAAGTTGAATATACTAAGGCGCTTGAGAGAACTATCTTGAAGGAACTAGGCAAATTGCACTCGTAACTTCGGGAAAAGAGTGGCCTATGTTGGGCAACCAATAATAGGTGGCATAGAAATGGGAGTGGCGACTGTTTACCAAAAACACAGGGCCATGCTAAATCAAATAAGATGATGTATATGGTCTGACGCCTGCCCGGTGCTGGAAGGTTAAATGATCTGGTGAAAGCTAGTGATTGAAGCCCCAGTGAACGGCGGCAGTAACTATGACTGTCCTAAGGTAGCGAAATTCCTTGTCGGGCAAGTTCCGACGCGCACGAATGGCGTAACGATCTCTCCACTGTCTCCAAGATAGACTCAGTGAAATTGGATTCGACGTGAAAATACGTTGTACCTACAGTTAGACGGAGAGACCCCATGCACCTTTACTATAGCTTTGCATTGATTTTAGAAATAACATGTGTAGGATAGGTGGGAGACTTTGAAGCTGAGACGCCAGTTTCAGTGGAGTCAACCTTGAAATACCACCCTTGTTGTTTTTGAAATCTAACTAGATTCTTGACAGAAGAATTAGGACATTGTATGGTGGGTAGTTTGACTGGGGCGGTCGCCTCCCAAAGAGTAACGGAGGCGTGCAAAAGTAGGCTCAGACTGGACGGAAACCAGTTTTAAGAGTATAATGGCAAAAGCCTGCTTGACTGTAAGATTGACAAATCAAACAGAGACGAAAGTCGGTCATAGTGATCCGGTGGTTCTGGATGGAAGGGCCATCGCTTAACGAATAAAAGGTACGCTGGGGATAACAGGCTGATTTTGTCCGAGAGCTCATATCGACGACAAAGTTTGGCACCTCGATGTCGACTCATCGCATCCTGGGGGTGAAGTAGCTCCCAAGGGTTCGGCTGTTCGCCGATTAAAGCGGTACGTGAGTTGGGTTCAAAACGTTGTGAGACAGTTTGGTCCCTATCTGCTGTAGGCGTTTGGAAAATTGAAAGGAGCTGTTCTTAGTACGAGAGGACCGGAATGGACATACCTATGGTGTATCAGTTGTTCTGCCAAGAGCATCGCTGAGTAGCTACGTATGGAAGGGATAACCGCTGAAAGCATCTAAGTGGGAAGCCTACCTTAAGATGAATTTTCCCCATTAGGGTCGTGGAAGACAACCACGTTGATAGGTTGGATGTGTAAGTGAAGTAATTCATTGAGCTAACCAATACTAATAACCCAATTGATTTCTTAAAGGAATTGAAAGATTGATAACTATATATAGTTTTAAGTCTATAGAGATAAAATCAAAAAAAACAAAAAAATAGAAAAATAGAAAATCAAAAAAAAAAAAAAAAAACGAAAGACAAAAAAACGGATTAATCACATTGATTATGTATACTATTTAATACGGGAACATAATTATTTTTTTATGAACTGTCCTTAAATAGCTTGGTAACTATTGCATTATGGAACCACTCAATACATTCCGAACTTGCAAGTGAAACATAAGTTGCGCCGATGGTACTCCATTTTTAAATGTGGGAGATTAGGTCATTGCCAAGCTTTTTAAGGACAGTTTTTTTGTTGTATTGTGTTGAATTTTAAAAAGAATTATGTATTTAACCTCAACCTTACTTTTTTATTATGCAAAAATTCATTGAAAAATATGAATAAAATAGTTTTTTTATATAAAAAGCTAAAAAACCATAAAAAACTATAAAAACCATAGAACTATAAAAATATAATTTTCCACACAATTCTGAATCTTACTGTAAAATAATTTAAACTTTTAATATTTTTAATATTTCTAATGATGGAAATATAGCTAGATATGCCCTCTGTTAAAAATGTTAAAAGCTATTGTTTTTTGTAATATTTGTTTTTGTGGATAATTTTTATGTAGGAGGTCTGTTGTTTAGTTAGATTATATAGAGGGACTAAGTGTTGTATTGGCATTTAACATTGTAACTTAAACAATTTACTTTCAATTATTATATATAACACTATTGTATTATAATAATTAGTTATTATTATAACAAATGTATTTAAATTATAATAATAAATATTACAAAAATGATTGAAAAAATTATCTTTTCTGGACAAATTTTAAGAAAAATATCTTCGCCGGCAATTGATTGGTTTTATAATTTATTATCTCTCCCCATAAAAAGCATAACAAATCTACCGGTTTATTGTTGTATAAATTCAGACTTTTATAAAGTAAAATATGATGACTATATTGGCTTTGATGTGAAAAATTTTTATAGTTTTTATAATTTAAACTATTCTAATCATCTTTCTAAAAAAGAACTAGACAATTTATGGAGTAGTATATTCTATAATACAGAGTATAATGAATTAGCCTATGAATATATCCATAAAATATTTGGAAATTCTTTAGTAATAACCCATGAAGCATCTGAATTACTTTTAACAGCTTTTAATTATTTTGATATTCCCTACATAGATATAAATACTGATCCAATTCGTTTTCTTGAAGATCAAATGTTTTGTTTTAGAAGTAATAATAGAGAAATATATGAAAAAATATTAAAATATAAATATCCGGAAGAAAATATTTATTTACAGGCTAATTATTTAAAAACATTAAATTTAAATGATCCTATTAATTTGGTGGATAATTCCGTATTATTTTGTGGACAAACCAACTGTGATAAAACTTTAATAGAAAAAGATACAAAAACAATTTATTCAATTTTAGATCATAGAGAAGATTTTAAAAGAGCTGTTGATGGCTATAGTAAAATATATTATAAAAGACATCCCTATGTTAAAAATGATAGTAAAATAATACAATTCATTAAATCATTAAATGATGTGGAAATAATAGATACAAATATCTATAAATTATTCTCCTCAAAGGAAATAAAAAAAGTTGTTTCAATATCATCTGGTGTTTCAATGGAGGGAAAATACTTTGGAAAAGAATGTGTTTCTCTATTAAGAGAAAGTATACCGATGCAATATAAAAATACTTTTGATGAAAATAAATTTATAAGTGTTTTTGGTGATTATTTTTCTTTAAATTTTTGGTCAGATATTCTATCTCCTGCTATAGAAACAAAAAAATTCGATAAAATTATAAACTTCTCTAATTTAACCAATAAATTGAGAAATAGTAGAGGATATAAAACCTATTGGGGTTATGAAGATCCAGAACAGGAAATTATAAAGGAAGATATAAAGAGAAAATTTCATTTAACATCAACGGGTATTGTATATAATATTTTAAAAGCAATAAATAATTGTATTGTAAAATTTTGTTGTTGTTTTTTATTTAATAAAAAAAATAGACAAATTTTTAGAAAAAAATATTTGATACTATAGGTTTGTGTTGTTTTTTATGTAAAAAGAAGTTGTAAAATTTTGTAAAAAGGATAATTTAATGAAGGTTTGTTTGTGGTTGGTAAACTGTTGGTTAGGTGTAAGTTTTTATTGATTTTTACAATGTTAGTTAAAATAAAAATAGAGATCAAAAAATAGAAATAGGTCTTCATATATAATTTTATCTTGACTTTAAAACTGATATTTCTTAATATAATCATATATCTATAAATTGTCTTTGTAGCTCAGTTGGATAGAGCGACAACCTCCTAAGTTGTAGGTCGGCGGTTCGAATCCGCCCAGGGACACCATTTTCTCGTATTAATTCATAATTTTATGGAATGTTAAAAATTTAAAGTTTTTT
>CAQJOC010000072.1:0-381 GCA_948815685.1 uncultured Eubacteriales bacterium
ATGTCTGGTTCAGAAACAATTTCAATTAATGGAACACCTGCTCTATTTAAGTCAACTAAACTTCCACCACCAAATTCGTCATGATTTAATTTTCCAGCATCTTCTTCTATATGAATTCTTGCAATCCTTATTTTTTTTCCACTTCTAAGCCTATAAAATCCGTCTTTGCACAAAGGTAAGTCATACTGAGATATTTGGTAAGCTTTGGGAAGGTCAGGATATACGTAATTTTTTCTGTCCATTTTTGATATCATATTTATTTTACAGTTTAATGCCAGTCCTGCTTTTATCGCAAGATTAACCACTTCACTGTTTAATTTAGGCAAAGTTCCGGGTAAACCGATACAAATCGGGCAACAATGTGTGTTGGGTTCACCGCCG
>CAQJOC010000072.1:397-5900 GCA_948815685.1 uncultured Eubacteriales bacterium
AGCTACAAAATATTTTACTTTCTGTGGAAAGTTCCACGTGTGTTTCAAGTCCGCATACTAACTCATATTTCATATTTTTACCCCCATATCGGTTTTATGCAAAAATTGTCTTTCTGTTTTCATTTCATACATATTTGCCGCATTTAACAATTTTGCTTCACTAAAATTATCACCGATAAGCTGCATACCTATGGGAAGTCCATTGGAATGAAATCCGCAAGGTAAAGAAATCGCCGGAATCCCTGCAGTATTTACAGGAACTGTATAAATATCAGTAAGATACATTTCTACGGGATTTGAAGAAGTCATACCAAATTTAAATGCTGTGGATGCCGCTGTCGGAGCAAGAAGAATATCAAATTTACCAAAAGCCCTTTTAAATGCTCGAACAATTTCCCCACGCAAATTTTGCGCTTTTTTATAGTAAGCATCATAATATCCCGCACTTAAAACATATGTTCCTAATAGAATTCTACGTTTAACTTCCTTTCCAAAGCCTTTTGCTCGTGTTTTACATATCATGTCATTTATATCGGTATAATTTTCCGCTTTGTATCCATAACGTATACCATCATATCTTCCCAAATTAGAAGAAGCTTCAGCACATACTAAAATATAATACACAGGCAAAGCATATTTTAGTTCAGGTAAATTAAAATATTCTATTTGTGCTCCTAAAGATTTATATACTTCAATAGCTTGGTTAATAGATTTCTGTATTTCGGAATCTATACCTTCAAAATATTCTTTGGGTATCCCTATTTTCATTCCTGATATTGAATTATTCAATTTACAAAATGTATCGCATGTAATATTTTTACAAGATGTGGAATCTTTCGGGTCATACTTCGATATAGCATCGAAAACTATAGAGGCATCTTGAACCGTGTGAGTCATCGGACCAACTTGGTCAAAACTTGATGCATAAGCAATAATTCCATAGCGTGAAACTGCTCCGTAAGTCGGTTTTAATCCAACAATTCCGCAAAAAGCTGCGGGTTGGCGAATTGAACCGCCTGTATCGGAACCTAAACCATATACTGCAATATTCCCTGCAACCGCAGCAGCAACGCCTCCCGAACTTCCTCCCGCAACACAAGAAATATCATGAGGATTTTTCGCACCTCCAAAACATGAAGTTTCACATGTGGAACCCATGGCAAATTCATCCATATTCCCTTTACCAAGCAAAACGGCGCCTTGTTGCTTTAATAGTTCCCATACGGTAGCGTCATATATCGGTACATAACCTTTAAGTATATTTGAACAGCACGTTGTTTCAATTCCGTTTGTGGACATATTATCTTTTAAAAGCATGGGAATACCTTCAAGCAAGGAAATTTCCTTGCCTGAAGCTATCTTTTTATCTATTTCTTTAGCCGATTTTATTGCACTTTCTTCGCAAACATTTACATAAGCATTTAATTTACTTTTTTTTATTTCATCTAAATATTTTTGTGTCAATTCATAACAAGAAATTTTTTTGGTTATCAGCAAATTATGAATATAAGTTATTGTCCCATCAGACTGCATAAAATTTTCAGCCCCCTCTTCCCTATTGATTATAATTTTTAATCTGAAAGAATCCGTTTTTTCCTCCGTCGGCGTTCTTTAATATCAATTCTCGGTCAAAAGATTCTTTAGCTATATCTTCTCTTAATACATTACACAAACCATTTATATTATCAAATTCATCTGATGAAATTTCAGCATTATTAATTTCATCGGCAAATTTTACGATATTTTCCATTTCTTTTGCTAAATTATCCAATTCATTTTCTTCCACAAATAATTTGGATAATCCGGCTATATTTAAAATATCTTCCCTTTTTATCATATTAACCATTTCACCTACTCTTTTTATTTTTAATATTTTTATTTTTATCCTTTATTTCATCCTTTATCTCAACTTTTTATTTCTTAATCTCTGACTTTTATATGAAGCTCACGAAGCTGAGTTTCGGACACAAAATCCGGAGCTCCCATAAGTATATCTTGTGCATTACTGTTCATAGGAAATGCAATGACTTCCCTTATATTGTCTTCATCAGTTAAAAGCATAAGTATTCTGTCAATTCCAGGTGCCATACCCGCATGAGGTGGAGCCCCGAATTTGAAAGCGTTGTAAAGAGATGAAAATTTTTGTGTTACATCTTCTTCAGTGTATCCTGCTATTTCAAAGGCTTTAAGCAAAGACTTAATATCATGATTACGAACAGCACCCGAAGAAAGCTCTACTCCATTACATACAATGTCATATTGATACGCAATAATATCAAGAGGTTTGCTGTTTTCTAATGCCTTAAGCCCTCCTTGAGGCATTGAAAAAGGATTATGGCTAAATATAATTTTACCCGTTTCTTCATCCGTTTCATACATAGGAAAGTCCACTATAAAACACATTTTAAATGAAGATTTATCTATTAAGTTAAGTCTTTGTGCCAATTCGTTTCTTATTTGACCTGCAAGCAATGCTGTATCGTTTTCATCATCAGATGAAATAAAATATAACACACAGTTAGGCTTAAGATTAGCTCTTTTTTTGAGTTCTTCTTTTCTATTATCGGGAATAAATTTATCTATTGGACCTAAGAAAGTCATTTCTTCCGTTACTTTTATATAGCCTAACCCTTTCATACCGATTTCTTGTGCGAATTTTAGCATTTTTTCAAAGAACCCCTTGCTTTGTGATGCACAATCTGGCACATTGATGGCTCTAACGGTTTTACCTCTGAAAGGTGCAAAATCAGAATTTTCAAAAATATCACTTATATCTATTATTTCTAGAGGATTTCTAAGGTCCGGCTTGTCTGTTCCGTATTTAAGCATTGACTCTTTGTAAGGAATACGAGGAAATGGTTTATTTGATACCGATTTATTCGAAAATTTCGTAAAAACTTCCCGTAAAACATCTTCGGCAACATTAAAAACATCTTCCTGGTTTGCGAAAGACATTTCAAAATCTAATTGATAAAATTCTCCGGGGGAACGATCTGCCCTTGAATCTTCGTCACGAAAACAAGGAGCTATTTGATAATATTTATCAAATCCCGAAACCATTAAAAGCTGCTTAAATATTTGCGGAGCTTGAGGAAGTGCGTAAAATTTTCCTTTATATTTACGACTGGGAATAAGATAATCTCTCGCACCCTCCGGTGAGGAAACAGACAAAATAGGAGTCTGAATTTCCGTAAATCCGAGACTATGCATTTTATTTCTTAAAAAATGCATAAGTTCAGCTCTTAATGAAATATTATTACTTACCTTTTTGTTTCTTAAATCAAGAAATCTGTATTTTAAGCGTAAAGATTCTTTGGTTTCTTTGGATGTCTGTATCTCAAAAGGAAGATTTGATTCAGATTTACCAAGAAGAACTAATTCCGAAACTGTAATTTCGACCTGTCCAGTTTTAATTTTGGGATTTACAGTATCTTCATTTCTTTTAACCACTCTCCCCTTTACGGATATTACGCTTTCTTTGGGAATATTTTCTATTAAACTTTCGTCGTGAAGTACTATCTGTACTGTTCCATAGTAATCTCGTAAATCTAAAAATTTTACTCCTCCGTGGTCCCTGATGTTTTCTATCCATCCTGCAACTTTTACCTCTTTATCTATAAGTTGCTCTGTTATATCTCCACAAAAGTGTGTGCGGTAAACTTTTTCCATTTTAAAATCTTCTCCTCCGAAAAAGTATAAAATATGGGGAATATAAAACAACAGACTACTATAAATTCCCCGATAAAATATTTCTTTGCATCCTATCAGTACAAAATAAATTCAAACATTATATTTGAGCTATTTATTTTAAATACTTACCAAAATGCTATAATTACCTATGGTATATATTAGTCTGTTTAGTCAAATATGTCAATCTTCTTTTAAGGACTGTCTCAAAAATAAAAAAGAATTAAAATAAAAAGAATTAAAATAAAAAGAATTAAAATAAAAAAATTAAAGCGAAATAATCGGATAGTCAAGAAATAACAATAGACTTCCTGCAAAATCAACGGGCATTATCTTAAAAAAACTGAATATGAAATCATAAATGAGCATAATTTCAAAAAATTTGCAGGTTTTTAGCCCAAAAAGGGAACCTCTATTAAGTATATAACTGTTTTCATATTTTCGTCTTTTCACCCTTTCACCTTTTTCGCCTCTCTCCTTTTTGCCGCCTTACATCAATCAATCATTTTGTCAAATTATACAAATCTCCCTTTTAAAGTACGCCCTGATGCATATGTAACTTCCACATTTTTAAATTCGCCTATAAAGTTTTCGACGTTTGTTTCTTCTGGTTTAATTTCCATTGTAAGGTTATTATCCGTTCTTCCCAGTAAAATATTTTCATTTTCACTTTTAGATTCTATCAAAACCCTAAATATTTTGCCTTTCATATTTTTATACTCTTTAAAAGAGATTTCCTCTTGTACTTTCAAAAGCTCCATAAGCCACTCTGTTTTTTCTTTTTTTGATATTGGGTCAGGTAAATTGGCCGCATAAGTTCCATTTCTCGGAGAATAAATAAAAGTAAAAAGTGAAATGAACTCTACTTCTTTTATTAAAGCAATTGTTTCTTTAAATTCTTCATATTTTTCCCCGGGAAAGCCAACGATAATATCACTTGACAGTGATAAATTTTTTATTTTTTTCTTAGCATATTTAACTATATCAAGATACTGTTCTTTTGTATATTTGCGGTTCATTTCTTTTAAAATTCTATTATTTCCGCACTGAACCGGCAAATGAAAATTTTTACAAATATGTTTGCTTTCCGCAATAACATCTATTAACTCTCTAGTTGCATCTTTAGGATGGGAAGTCATAAATCTGATTCTGTATTCTCCTTGAAAATTATCCACTCTGCGAAGTAGTTCTGCAAAATTTATGTTTTCTTCTAAATTTTTTCCGTAAGAATTAACATTTTGCCCTAAAAGCATAATTTCTTTGTATCCGTTTTCTAAAAGTTTTTCAACTTCAGAAACAATATCTTCAGATTTCCTGCTACGTTCTCTACCTCTCACATAAGGGACAATACAGTAAGAACAAAAATTATCGCATCCGTACATAACCGGAACAAAAGCTTTTACTTTTCCGGTTCTTTTGACAGGAATTCCTTCATAAATTTTTTCATCTTTTTCATTATCAATAAAAATTCTGTTTTTATTCTTAATAACTTTACTTTTAAGCATTTTTAAAATGAGTTCGGGAAAACGATTTAAAGAATGCGTTCCAAAAAGTAAATCTACAAACGGATAGCTTTTTTTTATTTTTTTTATCTCATCTTTTTGTTCTGTCATACATCCGCAAACCGCAATAATCATATTAGGATTTTTCTTTTTCAATCTTTTAAGAGCCCCGATATTCCCAAATATTCTGTTTTCCGCATTCTTCCTTATTGCACAAGTATTTATTACTATTATATTTGCCTTTTCCTCATCCTCGGTTAAAAAATATCCCATATTTTCAAGCATACCACTTAACTTTTCTCCGTCGGAAACAT
>CAQJOC010000073.1 GCA_948815685.1 uncultured Eubacteriales bacterium
CAGCTTGCGCCGCTGCGCATACGGTCTTTTCGTTTTTCAAATTCATATTGCACCATGTCGAAGACCTCGGGAGATATTATCGCTTCATGACTGTTTTCAACGTAGTACTGCGGGATTTCTCCCTCATTTTTCTTTTTTCTTTTTGTTAAAAAATCCACTGTGTAGGACTTTTGAAGCAAGGCATCACCTTTATATTTCTCGTTTGTTAAAATGCTTTTAACCGTGCTTGCTGTCCATTTTTCTCTGCCGCCGGGTGTAGGGATTCTCAGGTTAGTTAGGTGCGTTGCTATCCCAGTTGTCGTTTTCCCTTTAAGACAAGTCTACACATTTAATAGAAGAATATGCTTCATCCAATACTGCCTTTACGTTGGGATTAATCGGTTAATCGTCGACTTAATTGATCAAATCATGTAAACTTTAAAACACTTTTGATTTTAATGTACAAACTATGATTTTTTATCAATTTGTGTGTTAAGCAAAAAAAGCTCCACAGTTGAAACCTTTTTTATAGGTCACAAGTGATCATCATTTGTGCGTATGGAAAAGGCTTAAATCAAAAATTTGGCAAGGAAGTGGTTAAACTATCTCCCGGAATGGTGGTGACGTTCCCAGCTAATGTTAAACATTGGCATATGGCGCTGCAAAATGCTCTTGTTTTTTGCACCATTCTGTTAGCACTGTTGCATCCAAAATCGAAAAAACAATTATTAAATGCTCTTGTAGAATATTAGTAAAATTTAATCATAAAGTTTTAGCCCTTTTGCCAAATTTTTTGTCTAGCAAAAGAGCTATAAATTTATTTTTTATTTAAAAGTCGTTATAAAAATGCTCTATCATTTTTAGGCCGTCTATAGAGTTATCAATTGAATCCATTTTTTCAAATAAATATTTAATATCTTTTTTTACCTTTTCTTTGCATTTCACATTAAGATTACCCAATTTTAAAATTTCGGTCCCCTGATTATAACGATCTTGCCCTATAAATTGGTCAAATTTTTCATCTAAAGTTCCCGAATAAGAATTCATTGGCTTTTTGAAGGTTTCATAGCAATGCCCATACCTTTGAGCTAAATTTGTGTATTCAGTTAAAAACTTAATTAGGTTCTGTGCTGCGGCTGACAAATCTTCAGCGTCTAATTCTTCTTTTTGGCAAGGCTCGTAATCCCATAGCGAAAGTACTGGAGCATTATAAAAATAGTCTATCATTCCAAGACCATCTATTTTACTACCACTGCTAAACATACTTCCTTTTAAGATCCAAGTTCCATCTGAGTTTGGCTTCATATATTGGTGTAAATAGTCAATGTCTTCTTTTACATTTTTTATTAATAATTCTTTATTATCATTGTCGGTGTCAAAAATAGTATCTAGGTTTAAAGCTCTCTCGTTTTTTTGTGCTGATGCTGCGAATTTATTAAAATTCTCATCTATCAAGTTTTCTTGATCAAAATATTCAGAAGAATCTCCAGTTAGACCTTCAATGTGCATATCCGAATTATAATCATGAAATTTATATACGCCTTTTTTCAAAACATCAATTAATCGAGGTGCAACCGTGTTTAAGGATTCTCCCATCATACCTTTTGTACATGGTGTATAGGTCAAGTGACCATTATCGGCCGTGCCCAATAAATATGGCAGAATTTCATTAAATCCATTTATTATTTCAAGGCAATTGGCATCTATGGTATAATTAGTAAATCTCCCTTCTAAAAATGGGATGTTACCGCTTTTCTTTATTTTAGAAGCTATATATTCAGTATCTTTTATTACAGCATCTTTAGTCTTTTCGTCAAGTAAATCAAATTTACGAACTAAAACAGAAACAGAATCATAATCTAATTCTCCCTTAATAAGCTTCTCTATTCTTCCGCTATTGTATTTTCTAGACCGTCCTATATATTGCAAGGATTCCTCATAATCATTTTTTGTTAATTCTAAAAATTCTTTATAAAACTCTCCCAACCGCAGTGCTGCTTTATCTATTGTTTCTTCACCGTTGTCTAATTTACTTTCATATTTTAATAATCGTTTTATTTTGTTGTCGTTAATTCTGCTTCCGTCTTTTCTAAATTCGTCTATGGCCTCAATAAAAATTTGTGGATACATAGCTTCTTCAATAGGCGCATTATTAATTATTTCAAGAATATCGGTATAATTATAAGTTATTTTGCCCTCCATATACTGATGATGTATTTCGTATGCCCCTCCAAAAATAATAGCTTTACAAAGCCCACTACCGTTACCTTCAAATAAACTTTTGGGAACATATACATTCTTAAGGTCGTCGTAACAATCTAAGAATTCTTCAATATCTTCCATTTTTATTATTTGCTTCTTCTTGTCAGGAGTTATGATATAAAATCTAAATCTATTGTCTACTCTTAATTTGGAAATAAATTCAAACATTTCGGAAGGATTCAAATACTCCTCAATGTGATACAGCTTAAGTCCAATGTTGTTTAGCTTTCGCTTTTGTTGTTCATAATTGACAAAATCCTTTTTAAGTTTTTCAAATAAAGCTGCTGCGTTATGCTCCCCATTATTTTGCTGAGTTCTTTTTACTTTTACCTTTTTTTGTTTTTTGCGAGTTTCTGTTTTTTTATTTTCTTCCTGTATTTTATCGTCATCGTCGTTATCATTGTCACTGCTATTATTTTGGGGTTCAATATTTTCTAAATAAGCCTTTATCTTTGGTCTACCTTCTTTAGATAAGTACTTCATGTTTTCACTCAAAAAGTTATCAAGTTTATCATAAAGATCTTGTACTTTTTCTTCGTCAATACTTTCTGCAGGATTTTTCTCAATAAATTCAAGTACATCCGTTTCTTTCCAATTATCATAATCGGCTAAAAAGTCGTCAACACTTTGTTTATGTTCTTCCTTTCCTTTTTTTGTTGATTCTGTTGCTTCACTTCTTTGTGACTGTCTTGGCTCGTCATCATCGTCATTATCACTTTGCTCTTTTACTTTTTTTGTTGTTGGTTTAAATTTACTCGCTGATTTTCGTTTTTGACTTTTCTGCTGTGTCGTGCCAGGCTTATTATTAGGTGGACCCTCAGGTGGGTTTTTAGATGCATCTGCAATGGAGGAGTTTAATCCTACACCACCAAGCAGCGCCATAGATAAAAGTCCACCAGTCAATAGCGCCGATTTAATCGACACTCCGCCACTAACATTATCCAAATCTTCTTTAGACAACTTTTTCAAAGTTTCTTCCTCGTATTCGAGCAACTCTTTTTCCGAAAAGTTTACGTTGTATTTTTTCATAAGTGGTACTATCTCCTGTTGAATTAATTTCTTCAAATCTTCTTCATTTACGATTGCTTTAGCTTTTTCTACAATTTTTTCTTTCAATTTAGTGTCCGAAAATATTTGCTCATAAAATTTTGCGATTTCTCTTTTTTTGTTTTCCATTAAAATCAACTCCTTTTCAATAATTGGTTATATTATATCACCAATTGTTGAAAATGTCAAGTTTTAGTTTTAAACACAAAATATTTTATTAAATTTAAACAACAAGTTTTCTCGTTATAATATTATTTTTGGCTTAATTAATATAATTTTGTTTTTTTGCTAAAAAGAACACCCCGGCGAAAGAAAGACCCGTTGTGTCCAAATTTTCAGTGATCAAAAAATCTTATTGTACACACTGAGAATTTTTGTGTTCAGAAAAATATACATATGAGAATAGCCTGGCTAAAACAATCATTTACTCGAAATGTCCAAAAGGTACAGCTTACGTGCAATAGTTATACACATCTTTAGCCTTTTTTTCGAGCAGACTTGATTTGTATTAAAAGTATAGTGATTAGGCATATTTTTACTTTACTATTGATACAATGCTCAGTATGGCACACGTTTTTAATATTTATTTTTGATTATGGTTTGACCTTATTTAGATTCAATAAAATCTATAATTTTTTGATCATAATTCCCTTTAAAAAATGCACAAGTAGATTCATCTTTTCCAAAATAATCTCCTGTGCTGGCTAGGGCAATAAACCTGCAATGCCCTCCCATGCACTTTTTATTATACTTACAGTTGCGACATTTCTCATTTCTATCGAATATATCTTTAACCGTTGCTAATACACAATTTAAATATTTAGACTGTGTTAAAATATCCTTCAATTCCGTGTCGTTTAAATTTTCAAAGTTTAGCCCATTTTTTAATGAATAGCCGGTAAATGCGTTGCATGGAAGTATCTCTCCATTCGGGGCAATAAAAAACATGGCCCTGTTGCTGCAGCAGACAACTGTTTTTTCTGCCTTAGTATTTTTGTTGCCCTTTAAGGGCGTAATATCATAGACGTTAGAGTCTTTATCTATTCTACAAAAATCTTTTAAGTACATATCAATTTTCCAGTTTCTATCTCTGTGTTTATAAATTAAATCTAAGTATATATCGTAACAAGTCTCATATGGAAGTGATTTATACTCTTTTTGCAAATTCCAGCGTAAAGTTTCACCCGTTCTGTAAACTTCAACCCGACAAACTCCTAAATCCTTCATAAATTCAATTGTATCGATAAGGACATTAACATTTCCACTATGTAGGCAAAATACACTTATTACATAAAAACCAGCACTTGCCAAAAGCTTAGTTGCATTTATGGTTTCCTTTTCGGCATTATCTGTGCCTCTCATCCAATTATGACAGCCAATCCCATCAAAACTTACGCTAAATGCTGGGTTTATATTTCTCTTTTTTATTTCATTTATAAAATTTTCTGTTATAAGTGAGCCATTTGTATTTATTGCGTTTAGTTTTATATTTCTCTTTAATAATTCGTCTACAATGTCGAAAAAGTCAGGTCTTAAAAGAGGTTCCCCTCCAGTCAAAATTACTTCTTCTACTCCACAGTCAGCCAATTGATTAACTATGTCTAAACATTTTTCTCGAGACAATTCACAGTTATTATTTTCTGATCCAGCTGCCATAAAGCAGTGCTTGCACTTATAATTGCACCGGCCCGTAATACCCCAACGGGCAGAGTTAAAATACCTGTTAGAAAAACAATAATATTTTTGATCCTCGCTTAATTTTTTCGCTTTATCATTTTGGCTAATTATACCTTCATCAAGAAATTTTTGTAAAACACCATTAATTTGCAAATCTTGTTCTCCATCACAGCTCTGCAAGGCCCAAAATTGCTCTAACGTAAGATTTTTAACGGCTCGATTTTCTTTTAAGTTGAACAAAACTCTAGGCATCTTTAGCCATCCTCTAAGTGCATATTGAGGATTCAATAAAAACCTCACATGATCATCTCCACAACTAACAACATTACTGTTAATTATAAACATATATTTAAATTTGTACAGTAAATAAACTGTGAGATCAATTGTTATGTATGTTGTGCAAACACTGCAAATGGCTGAAACTTTCGTCACTTCTGCTTTGCTCCAAGAATCCCATCCTTAAATTTTCTAAAATTATATTTTAAAGTCCACATCAAAAGTCCTCCATTATCAATTGAAATATTTGCTTTGATGTCCCTGGGTCTCGATGTAGCAAGCAATATAAGTATTCGTTCGTTATTGCCTGCAAAAATGAGTTCACTATTGACGAGATTATGAATCTGTCTGTGATCGCATTGTTTAAAGCCACCATCTCTTCTTCGCCGAGCTTATCAATTATCAACTTGCTGTACTGAAAAACCAACACTGTGTCGATCTCTTGTCTTAATCTCCGCTTAATATTTTCCGTGAATTTTCTCACAGCAAAGTCAGCAAACTGCGGCGTAAGAAGCGCACAATAAAGCTCTAAAAGCGTATTGTTTTCTTTGTATGGAAATTTATGGTTTATTATAAATTCTTTCGCTGTTTGGTAAAATTCGTGTTCCTTAACATTTAGGTTATAATCCAAAATACCTC
>CAQJOC010000074.1:0-4555 GCA_948815685.1 uncultured Eubacteriales bacterium
AAAGAAAAATATCTTAGAAAATTTTTGAGAATATTTTCTAAATATAATCGATAATTTAAATATTATTCTATTAACAATATTACTTAAAGTAACATAATAAATTAAACCACCGGTTATTTCTCCCAATAATATGTAAAATCTTATCTCTCCGTAATTAACATATAAAATGAATAAAAAAGTTGCTATTCCCGTAAAAATTAAATAAAAAATATCCTGCAAAAATATAAACTGGGATTTATATTTAAAAATAGCCCTAAACACCCCTAAGATATTATAAATTATTCCTAAAACAGCCCCAAATAAGCATGCAATAACAAAAATCTTAACCTGTAATACCATGTTATCTCCAATCCCAAATTTAAAAAGTATTTAACCAAATTATTCAAAAATTATTTAAATAATTTCGAAAACATACCTTTCCCTACGGAACTATTATTTTCACTGTAAAAAAGTGAATCTATACTTCCATCAATTTTCAAATCTCCAGATTCTATGTTTAAGCTGTTTATATGGATATTTTTACCTTTTATTGTAAGCTCCCCTATGGACGTATATACTACAACAGACTGTTCGTCAAAACTGTCTACATCCGAAACCCCACTTATTGAAAGAGATTTCCTGTTATCTAAAATTAATGAATGTGGCATGCTTGATTTCGTTTTTTCCTCTCCCATAAAAAAAGCCCCTTCAATACATATTTTAAAAATATGTATGCAGGGAAGCATAAACATTATAACACAATATACAACTAAAAGATATCCGAATTTTAAAGATGCCTAACCTTTGAGTTCTATAGTTCTATATTTCGAAATTAACAAAATACCATATATTTGTAATAACAGTACTATATAAGGTTTTATATAACTCCGGTTCTATAACTGAATATCATTAAAAACCAGATAGCTCTTCATATTTTCGGATATCATTATATCGGGTTATATTTAATTTATTTTTTATTTACTGCGTCTTTAAAACTTTTTCCGGCTTTAAAAGCAGGCGTATTAGAAGCAGGAATTTTTATAACTGCTCCACTTCTCGGGTCACGACCATCGCGTGCTTCACGTCTGCGAAGTTCAAAAGTTCCAAAACCTATTAATTGTACCTTATCATTTCCAGCTACTGCTTCTGTAACACTATCGACGAATGCATTCAAAGCCTTCTCGGCGTCTTTTTTGGTCAACTCGCTTTTTTGAGCTATTTTTTCAATCAATTCAGTTTTGTTCATAAAATTAAACCTCCATTATTTTACAGCATCATGTAATTAATATGATGCCACTCCTTTTAAGCACAACAAAATAAAATTAATTTACTAATCAACCAAGCCTCCGTCACTATACATCGGTCTGAATCAATAGTTCAAACAAAATACAAGTTAATATAGTAAAAATATAAATGTGCTTTGAGAAAATAATATAATGAAAATTCTTACAATTCAAGTAATCCCTAATTTTTTTATGTTATACACAAGGAAAATCGCTTATAAATGGCATATAATAACACTTTTGTACAAATATTTTTGAGGTTTTCAAATTAGTATCGAGTTTTACAATAACTTTGTTTTAACAAAAAATTTCGAAAGTACTCACTTAAATCAATATAAAATCAAAATTATATAGTAAACTAAATAAAAAAATGCAGAACTTAAAATTTTAATTTTATTACAAATATTTTACAAAAAAGGGTACAATCCGCCCCAAGACTTTTACCATGTCCGTTTAAGAAAACTCCAAAGAAAGAATCGATATCCCCCTCGTTTACTCTCTCATTAGACGTTTTTAGGTCCCTTTTTTGTCGTCTTACATAAATTAGCAAAGATAATTAAAGAAATAATAAATAAGATAAAAGTACTTTTGTTTTTTAATCGTACCTATCAACCTTTTTATGTAAAAAATCTCAAAATTTCTTGTTTCTTATATAAAATTATAATCTATTTTAAATTAGCAAACTGTATTTGAAGTTTGACAAATTCTCTCCAGCAGTAATTTTATCTTTTTTAAAGAATCTGATTTGTCAAACGTTTTACAGGATGATTTCATTGATTCCAATTTACTCGCACATTCCAAAAGCTCCTTTATCGATTTTGCCCCCCTCTCCCCTTTTTCCAGTCTTATCGCCATATTTTTATTTATCAAAAAATTTTTTTCAATTACAATCAATCGAAAAATTTGCATTCTCATCTTCTTGTCCCGGAATTGCGTCAAAAATTGCCATTGGAAGATTACATGCCAAAGCCTCTGTTACTGTGAGACCTCCGGGTTTGGTTATTATCAAATCTGCAGTCTGCATATATTTATTAACTTCTTTTGTAAAATAAATAACTCTCGTGTTTGCTTTATGAACATCTTTAATTTCTTTTATACTTCCACTAATTTTTCTGTTTTTTTCGTTTCTTACACTATCGTGAGTTTTTAAAATCTTTGATGTAACTGCACAAATAAACTTACGAAATATTTCAAATGAAGATTCTTTACTTTTTTCTCCATTTATGACTTTTTCTATTGAATCATATAGCTGTTCATTCCTACCCGTTATTACAATAATTTGAAAGCTCAGAGGAATTTCGATAATTTCTTTATAAATTTCCAAAATATTTTTTACTCCAAAACTTCCTGCCATTATAAGAATAGTCGGTATTCCAGGATTTAACCCCATCTCTTTTAAAACTATCGCTTTATCTTTTTTCGCATAAAATCCCTCACTTATCGGAATTCCATAAGGGTAAACTTTCCAATAAGGAACTCCCATATCATACATACTCTGTATCATGTCATCGTTTGCTACAACATACGCATCTACACTGCTGTTAATCCATGTCCTATGCGGAGCATAATCTGTCATAATGCAGACTATCGGAATATTAATTTTACCGCTACCTTTTAATCTCGAAACCATCTCTGTGGAAAATGGATGAGTCGTTATAATTACATCAGGATTATATTCATCTATTAATGGGGCAAGTTTCTTGCTTATCAAACTGTTTACTTTAGTAATTGCTTTCATAATTTTTTCCCTATTTGCCGTCTCATACATAACTTTATATATATTAGGCCTCTTTTTAGCCAAATATTCATATCCTTCTGTTATTGTTTTGTTTAAAATAGGGTTTATGTATTCAATTGTATCTAAAACCAACACTTCATAAGCAAAATCAGATAAATAATTTTTTATTGCATTGGCTGCACTCATATGCCCACCTCCGGTTGTTGCAGACAATATTATAACTTTCATAAATTATCCCTCCCGGAAAACTTTACATCTTCCGAATAATTATATAAAAAATTCATATCTAATTCATATAGCCAAGTTCTCTCAAGACGCCTTCTCTATTTTTCCAATTTTCTTTTATTTTTACCCACAGCTTTAAATTAACTTTATTGCCTAAATTTTTTTCAATATCAATTCTAGAATATGTACCTATTTTTTTAAGCATTAAACCATTTTTTCCGATAATAATTCCCTTGTGGCTGTCCCGCTGGCACAATATAGTCGCATTTATGTCAATCAGATTATTTTTACGCTTATTCATGTAATCAATATAAACTGCCATCCCATGCGGAACTTCTTTATCTAAAAAACATAAAATTTTCTCTCTTATTATCTCTTCAATCATTTTAGTTTCGCTTTGGTCCGTACATCCTTCACTCGGAAAATAAAATACCGACGGTACTGCTAACTCTTTTATTTTATCGATTAATTGCTCTTTTCCATACCCTGTTTTTGCCGAAACCAATAAAATCTCCGAATTGTTAAAAATATTTCCCAGTTCTTTCATTTGTTTGAGTAAAAATGACTTATTTTTTATTAAATCTACCTTGTTTATTGCAACAATTGAAGGTTTTTTTATCTTCTTAATTTTTTCAAGTATATTTTTATCAATTTTAGAAAGTCCGTCTCTTGCTTCCACTAAATACAAATAGGCATCCGAACCCATAATCGCACTGTCAATTTCCTTTTTCATATAATCATCAAGAACAGTCTTAGGGGAAAGAAACCCCGGAACATCAGTAAAAACAATTTGCGTGTTTTTATCGGTTAATATCCCATTAATCCTACTTCTGGTCGTTTGAGGTTTTGAACACACAATAGAAATTTTTTTATTTACAAGCATATTAAGAAGCGACGATTTGCCCGCATTCGGTCTCCCCAATATAGATAAAAATACAGTTTTTTGGGTTCCATTTTGTTTAATCGTTTCTATTTTAATCCTTCTCTCCGTAACATTAGCCACCTTGAGTAATACAAAATATTACTAAGATGGCTAATAAAAATTTAAAATAATGTATTTTTATATTGTTTTACCTGTTTTTATTGTTCATCAGATAAAACATAAGAAGATGTACATGGTAATCCTAAAAGTTCCATAACTTTCTCTTCTTTTTCACGCATCTTTACTTTTTCTATTCCATTTATTTCATGGTCATATCCCATTATATGTAATACTCCGTGTGCAACTAAATACGCTATTTCTCTTTGCATGGAATGACCATATAAATTATATTGTTCAATAACTTTTTCCATAGATATAACAACATCACCGAGTATCTTAGCTCCCGTC
>CAQJOC010000074.1:4575-5867 GCA_948815685.1 uncultured Eubacteriales bacterium
GTCTCCGGATTAATTTCATATTTACCATCTTCGCCCATTGGGAACGATAATACATCAGTCTCCATATCTTTATTTCTATGTTGCTTGTTTAATTCTTTAATATATGCATTATCAACCAAAATTATATTTATCTCCGCCGACCCTTCAAATTTTTCGAGTTTAAGTACAGCATTACAGCACCTACGTATAAGCATACGCAATCCGGTAGGGATTTTAATCTCTTTCTGTTTATCCATTATTATTACCCTAATCCTGTCTACTGCCATTAAAAATGTCATCCTTTCTCTTGCCAACACATAACAATCCAACTATCTAATTAATGTAGTCAGACAATGACTACTTTTGATACCAACAAAAAATATTAATATCAAAAATCTAATGTAAAGATAAATTTATATATCTCTCTAATTTTAATTATAATAGATTTTTTATAAATTGTCAAACATATTTTTAATAATTCTAAATTTTTTTAATTTTTTATAGTTGTATTTAAAAAATTTATAAATTTTCATATTATTTACCAAAATTTTCCTTAACTCATTTTTTGTTAAATATATTTTACCCCCCCCCCTAAGCAATTATAAAGAAAATAACAAAAAATCAATAAATGTATACAAACAACTTCAAATCCTCTAGATATCCGTGCTAATTTCCCCAAATTGTTGTTTTTCATATTTAAAAAAATAAATTTCCTTATTTTATTGTTTATTCGCTGTATATTCCGTATATGTCTTTTCCATATTCCTTATACGAAACCGCATATCCCAAAATAAGCCAAAATATCACAACCATAAACGTTATTTCAGATAATATACCTTTTTCAAATACAGCATATGCACAGTATGCCACCAAAAATGCAAAAAGTTTGCTAAAAACACTTGAGCTGGGTATATGTACTGATTTAAACAGATATTTACAAAGAGATTTCGCTAAAAAAAATGAAAATGCAAAAAAAACAGTAAACCCTAAAATTCCATATGACACAAGTATTGTCAAATATGAATTGTGTAAGTCGGAAAAGGCAAGACCTCCGTCTATAAATTTATCTCCATATGAAACAAGATTGCCTCTGCCTATTCCCAAAATAGGATTTACCATAAAAAGTTTAATTCCCTGCTTAAAAAGTACAATTCTGCCGCTGCTTATATCATAATTTTCTCTCCCAATTGAAATCCCCGGCATATAATTACTTACCGCAGAGGGGTTAGGTGCCGGACCCGGATCGTCATCTGTTGTCGGTTCTTCTATTTTATGTATGTCATCCACAAAAATATTTATAACATCCTGACATG
>CAQJOC010000075.1:0-466 GCA_948815685.1 uncultured Eubacteriales bacterium
ATTTTAAATATCTGTAAAGATACTAAGTGTAAATTGAAACGTTTACCGGGTATTTATCAATTTATTAACGATGAAGTTATTTTAAATAAATTAAAAGATGTTGAAGTGCAAGATTTATTGGGACGTGATCCGATTAAAGTCAACTTAAATGAAATTATGTCTTATGTGACCAATAAAGTTGTTATGGTAACCGGTGGCGGTGGCTCAATCGGAAGTGAACTTTGTCGTCAAATTGCCGAAAGAGGTCCAAGACAACTGATTATTGTCGATATTTATGAAAACAACGCTTATAACATTCAATTAGAATTAAAGCGTAAATATCCGAAGTTAAATTTAGAAACGATGATAGCCTCTGTAAGAGATGCAAATAAAGTCGATGATTTGTTTAAAGTTTTTCACCCGGATATCGTATATCATGCAGCAGCTCATAAACACGTACCGTTGATGGAGGACTCACCTCATGAAT
>CAQJOC010000075.1:485-5531 GCA_948815685.1 uncultured Eubacteriales bacterium
TGTTTTCGGAGCATTGAATGTTGTTCGTGCGTGTGACAAATATTATGCAAAGAAGTTTATTTTGATTTCCACTGATAAGGCTGTTAATCCGACAAATATTATGGGTGCTTCAAAACGTTTATGTGAAATGATTGTGCAAACTTATGATAAAAAATCACAGACAGAATATGTAGCTGTAAGGTTCGGAAATGTTTTAGGTTCAAATGGTTCAGTTATTCCTTTATTTAAGGAACAAATTAAGAATGGTGGACCTGTGACAGTAACTCACCCTGACATTATCCGTTACTTTATGACGATTCCCGAAGCTGTGTCTTTGGTTTTACAAGCCGGAGCCTATGCGAGAGGTGGAGAAATCTTTGTTTTGGATATGGGAGAACCGGTTAAGATTTTAGATATGGCAAGAAACTTAATTAAGTTATCCGGTTTTGAACCTGATGTCGATATAAAAATTGAGTTTACCGGTTTAAGACCCGGAGAAAAGCTTTATGAAGAAATGCTGATGAAAGAAGAAGGCATGAGAACTACACCAAATAAATTGATACATATTGGTAAACCATTGGAGTTTGATACCGAAATTTTTATCAAAGAACTTGCAGAATTATATCAAATTGCGTATGATGAGGATAGTGATATCCGTCAAGCTGTTGCGAAAATTGTCAAAACATATCACTATGAAACGCCTAGGTGTGTTAGGGAGGATAAGCTATTTTTTCGAGAGGAACAAGAAGACATTTTAGTAACTGCATAACAAAGGATTGAAATCCGATAATCGTCGCATGGTCGCGTTATTGGAACAATCTGTCATCATTGTTGCTATAATCGAAGTGTAAAAGGCATTTCGATAGGCGAAGCCTAGACAAATGGAGGGGAAAGTGATGTTTGAAAATTGGTATGCTGTACAAGTACGTTCCGGAAAAGAAATAGAAATTATGAAAGCTTGTTGTTTGTTGATTGATAAAAAGACTTTGGAAGAATGCTTTATACCTAAGTGTCAACGCATGAAAAAATTTAGAGGTAAGTGGGTTAATGTAGAAGAAATTTTATTTAAAGGATATGTCTTTATGATTAGTGACCACGTTGATACCTTGTTTAATGAATTGAAGAAGATTCCGGATTTAACTAAGATTTTAGGAAATGATGGAGAAAATATTTATCCCATCTACAAAGAAGAAGCTATGTTTCTCACAAGATTTGGTGGAGAAAAACATATTGTTGAAGTTTCTAGTGGCTATATTGAAGGCGATGTCATTAAAGTTACTGATGGACCATTAGTAGATCAGGAAGGCTTGATTGCTAAGGTCGATCGTCATAAACGTCTTGCCTATGTCGATGTATCTCTTTTTGGACAAGTGACAAGAGTGCAGGTTGGCTTGGAGTTAATTAAAAGAATTTAAAGATGAATTGAATATGATTGTAAATGAAAAGGTCGAAAGACCTTTTTATTGTGCTTAAAATTTAGTTTATTTTTGAATATATACAAATATAGAGGATTGGGGGATTTATAAAAAGTAGATAAACTTGGACCGAGTGCATATATACGGAGGGTTATATTTAATAAATTCATTGCAAAACTTAGATTAGAAATCATCAGCAAGAATAAATGTTTTCTTGTTTTTTATTTTGGTAAATAAGGAGTGAAAGAGCGTGCATGATATTAGAAAAAAAGATGAAGAATGTATTGTTTGTCATAAAAAATTAAGTATTGATAAAGAAATGGATATTGCAGAGCGTGAATATTATATTGAAGGGGCGGGACAGCTTTGCATGGATTGTTATTCGAAAATATTTGATAACAGAAGGACTAATTATGAAGACTATTTTAAAGAGCAGTTGGAGCTTTATAAAAATGATATTGAATATCAGGATAAAAAGATATATGAATTTTTTAAGCGGCTGATTGATATTATTTTTTCATTGGTTGTCATGATTCCCGTATTATGTTTGGTTGGAATATTATGTATAGTGATTAGAATTGATTCAAAGGGAAATCCAATTTTCTCTCAAGTTAGAGTAGGAAAAGACGGAAGACTTATAAAGATACATAAGTTAAGGAGCATGGTAGCTGATGCTGAAAAAGATGGGCAAAAATGGGCGGCAGAAAATGACCCGAGAGTTACAAGAGTTGGGAAATTTATAAGAAAATATAGATTAGATGAATTACCACAGTTTTATGATGTTCTTTTGGGAAGAATGTCTTTAGTTGGTCCTAGACCAGAAATCCCCTCACTTACACATGATTTCAATGAAGAATATCCAGGTTTTGTTACTCGATTATTAGTCATACCTGGTTTGTCAGGCTGGGCACAAGTCAATGGTGGATATAATATTACACCGGAAGAAAAATGGAAAAAAGATGTTTATTATATAGAAAATAGAAGTTTTAAATTATATATGAAAATTTTTATGAAGACTTTAGGCGTCATTACTACTGGGGAGGATGCAAGATAGACTATGAAAAAGAGAATTTTATTTTTAATACATACCTTAGGCGTTGGTGGAGCAGAAAAAGTTTTAATTAACTTAGCAAATAACATGGATAAATCAAAATATGACATAACAATAATGACAGTTATTGATACTGGAATATTTAAAGAAAGTATAGATTATGATATTCACTATAAAACTATTTTTAAAATACCATTTAAAAAATTTAAAAATTCAAATACTTCATCAGGAAGTCTTCATTCTAATTTTAATAATTCAAAATTACTTCTAAAAAAGTTATACCAGTTTTTTTGGAGACATATAAATACAAAACTAATATACAAAATATTTATAAAAGAATATTATGATTATGAGGTAGCATTTTTAGAAGGCGTAGCAACGAAAATAATTGCTTCTTCACCTCATGAAAAATCAAAGAAATATGCTTGGATACATGTTGATTTAATCAATGAAAAAAAATCAGAACATTTTTATAAATCAATAAATAGTCAAATTAAAGACTATACCAAATTTAATAAAATTATCTGTGTATCTGATGTAGTAAAAAAACAAGCAGAAAAAAAACTTGGTTTAGAAAAAAATAAATTTATGACATTATATAATCCAATAGATACAAGTGAAATTATAACAAAATCAAATCAAGAAATCATAACTAAAAACAATGTTATTACATTTTGTTCAATAGGGAGATTAGCAAAACAAAAAGGATATGACAGATTGATAAATGTTTCCAATAAGCTAAAAAATGAAGGGTTTAACTTTTCTATAAATATTCTTGGAGAAGGTCCGGATAAAAATCAATTAGAACAATTAATTGAAGACTATAATTTAGAAGATTATGTTCATTTACTAGGTTTTCATTCTAATCCATATCCATATATTAAAAATTGTGATGTATTTATATGTCCATCTAGAGCAGAGGGATTTTCAACAGTAGCAAGTGAAGCAGTTGTTTTAAATAAAGCATGTCTTGTAACAAATTGCTCAGGAATGAGTGAGTTATTCGGAGAAGAAAGTGAATATGGTTATATAGTTTCTAATGATGAAAAAGGCATTTATGAAGGCATGAAATTATTTTTAACTAATATAAATTTATGTGAGTTCTATTCTCAAAAATCAAAAGAAAATAGTATAAGATTTAATTTGAAAAATACTATTGAGAGCATTCAAGAGAGGTTATTTAATGAATAGTGGATTGATAGATATAAATTATATTAAAAAAATTAAAGATATTTGTAAAAAAATATCTTATGAAAAAATATTTGATTTTTATTTCTTTCTTTTTATTTTCACAACAATTAATAGAGAATTTTCTTTTTTTGGAATAGATTTAAGATATGTTTTGGTTATCTTAAGTTTAGGATTAATAGCGAAAAAACTTTTTAAAAAGAAATTTTGCATTACGAATTTCAAAAAAAATAATACATATGAAGGATTATTAATTCTATTCTATTTATTGCTTTTTTGTTCAAATATAATGCTTGTATTTAACAATGAAGAACTTATTTTTAACGAATTTATAAGTCTGATGATATTACATACAAATAACTTTTTAGCACTGATTACATTTATTTTGAATAAAAAAATGATAACTATGGAAAAAACGATAGATTATTTAAAAATTTCTATTATCATTTTAACTATTTCTTTTATATTTATTTTATTTAATATACCTATACCTTCTTTTTTGACTAATGATGCTAGAATGATATCGGTAGGTGCTGATCATGTTAATTTGTTTGGAAATCATTTTAGAATAGCTGGTTTTGCAGAAGATGCAAATTATGCTTTTTTATTTTTTTACACAGTTTTTTTGATATTTTTTAATAGAGAAAAATCATTTGAAAAATTTTTAATATTAGTCTTTTGCTTTCTTGGAATGGGATTTTCATTTTCAAAAACACAGGTTTTAATGATTATTCCATCTTTGTTCGTGTATTTATTTGTGTTTAAATACAAAATAAAATATATAGAAAGAAAATATATATTATTCGTTTTTTTATTTGGCATATTTCTCTCACCTATTTTATTATTAAAAATCAATTTTTTAGGTTCTTTAAACACACTAAGCACTAGATATAACTTATGGCAAAATGCTTTAGATATGTTTTATAGAAATTGTTTTTTACCTTCAGGAGTAGGTGGATTTAGATTTTATAATTATCATAATTATTTTAATTGGATGGTTCAAACACATTCAACATATTTACAGGTTTTAACAGAATTAGGAATAATATCTTTTTTTCTTCTACTAAATATTGTTTATAAAGCAGCCAATAAATATCGTGGAACATCTTTTTTAATTTTATTAAACTATCTATGTTTCTCTATAACATCAGAAACATTATATTTACAATATTTTATTTTTGTAATTTATATTTTGTATGTTATAAATACAAAATATTTCGTGGGAGGAGAATACAGGCAGTGAAAAAAGTTTTATTTTTTGTCAATTCTTTAAGAGAAGGTGGCGCAGAAAGAGTATGTATAAATCTTGGTAATTGGTATAAAGAGAATGGTTATATAGTCGATTATATTATTTTGTTTGATAATCATAATCATGATGATAACATTACAAATGGTCATATTTTTTGCTTAAAT
>CAQJOC010000075.1:5541-5759 GCA_948815685.1 uncultured Eubacteriales bacterium
GATTCTCATATGTCAAAACTTCAATTAATAAGACAAATAAAGAAAAAAGTGAGAACAATAAATAATTTTATAATGGAACAACAAAAAAATGGAAATTATGATCTCATTACGGCCCATTTACCTCTATCACATATTTGTGCTAACAGTAGTATTGTAAAAGATAGATGTTTATACATTCAACACACATCCTTATATGTATACAACAAAAAAATGAGATA
>CAQJOC010000076.1 GCA_948815685.1 uncultured Eubacteriales bacterium
TTTCTTTTCCAAGTTTCCTTATATTGCCTTTCCCATTTTTGTATTGTCGATCTCGCTACCTTAACCAACTCATGCGTTTCCTTTAGCGTATGTCCACTTAGCCTATATTCTATTGTCCGTTTTTTGTATTTTTTAAATAACTCATTTCTTCATTTTACTATCTTATTCACCCTTTTTTAACCACGTTGACTATAGCTTGAAGTTCACCATTATACTTTATTAAAAGGTGTAGTCTTTTACTTAAGTTTTAATTTTGTGCACATAGCGCACGGTTTTTCTAGGCCACTTTGCACTCTTTTTTAGCTAAAACGTAATTTAAAAAGCGATATTTTTATATTCCGCTTTCCATTAAAGACTTAAATTCTTTTCCACTCATTTTCTCATTACTTATCAAAAATTTTGCAACTTTATGAAGAGAATCAATGTGATTTTTTAATATCCTCTTAGTTACACTATAGCAACTATCAATTATCTTTCTCACTTCTTGATCGATTTTTGAAGCAGTTTCTTCTGAATAATCTCGTGTATGACCCATGTCACGTCCGATAAATACTTCGTTGCTTTGCTCTCCATATGTTATTGGCCCCATAGCTTCACTCATACCATATTTCGTAACCATAGACCTTGCAACTTTTGTTGCCCTTTCTATATCATTTGAAGCTCCAGTGGATATTTCTCCTAAAATTATTTCTTCAGCAACTCTTCCTGCCATTAAAACAACTATATCTTCCTTCATCTTTTTATTAGAAGTGTAATACGCATCCTTTTCAGGCAAAGATAATGTATACCCCCCTGCAAATCCGCTGGGAATTATAGATATGCGATGAACATCATCTTGTGTTTCACAAAAATATGTTGCAATGGCATGCCCTCCTTCGTGGTAAGCGGTAAGTTTCTTTTCTTCATCGGTCATTATGCGAGACTTCTTTTCCGTACCGACTACAACTTTTATTGTAGCTGCCTCTATTTCTTTCATTGTAATAAGCTTCAGATTTTTTCTTGCAGCAAGCAAAGCAGACTCATTTATTAAATTTTCTAAATCTGCTCCGGTAAAACCTGCTGTTGATTTTGCAATAGTCTTTAAGCTCACATCTGCTGCAAATGGTTTTCCCTTTGCATGAACCATTAAAATTTCTTCTCTCCCTTTTATATCGGGATACCCTACGGTAATTTGTCTGTCAAACCTGCCGGGGCGCATAAGAGCGGGGTCAAGAATATCCGGGCGGTTTGTTGCGGCTATCATTATTACGCCTTCATTAGTTCCAAATCCATCCATTTCCACAAGCAGTTGATTTAAAGTCTGTTCTCTTTCATCATGTCCGCCACCAAGCCCAGTTCCTCTTTGACGACCAACTGCATCGATTTCATCTATAAAAACAATACAAGGTGAATTTTTTTTTGCTTTTTCAAAAAGATCTCTTACTCTTGACGCTCCCACACCGACAAACATCTCAACAAAATCAGAACCTGAAATGGAAAAAAACGGGACTCCAGCTTCTCCTGCCACAGCTCTGGCAAGTAAAGTTTTTCCGGTTCCCGGAGGACCTACAAGCAAAACTCCTTTAGGAATTCTTGCACCTAAAGCACTGTATTTTTTGGGATTTTTTAAAAAATCAACTATCTCAAAAAGTTCTTCCTTTTCTTCGTCTGCTCCTGCCACATCCTGAAATGTGGTTTTTCTTTTTTCATCAGCCATATCTTTAATTTTTGCCTTACCAAAGCCAAATTGTTTCCCGCTATCTCCCATTATGGTAAGTTTTCTCATAAATAGCCAAGAAAGTACTCCTAAAATAACAATCGGAAGAATTATAAAAATAACCGTACTCATAATCCACGAAGTGTCCGGAGATTTAGTTAAATTGTAAACCATGGGATTATCAGCATTTTCTTTATCATATTCGGTTATATAATCTTTGATATCGCTGTATATAAGGTTTACACTCGGTGCAGAATAATAAATTACATTTCCGTCTTTCAGTTTTATTTCCATATCTCCGGAACCTAAATTCATATTGTATTCCATTACTTCATGATTTTTAAACTTATTTATAACTTCGGAATAATTATAGCTTTTCTGTGGAAGCATACTGTTTATGGCTGTTATAACCAAAATAACCAAAATAGGCAATCCAAGTGCCGCTATCATACTTTTTATCATTTTTTTATTTTCCAATTTAATATTCACTCCTCAGGACATCAATAAAAACTTCCGTATCAACTATATAAACTTGGTTTTAAAACGCCTACAAACGGTAAATTTCTATATTCTTCTTTATAATCTAAACCATATCCTATTACAAATTCATCCGGTATCTGCATTCCCACGTAATCTGCCTCAATCGGTGATTTACGTGACATGGGCTTATCTAAAAGAGTACAAATTTTTATGCTTTTTGGTTTTCTTGCGGATAAAATTTTTTTTATATAAGTAAGCGTTTGACCACTGTCTAAAATATCTTCCACTATCAAGAGGTCAAATCCTTCAAGCGGAATATCCAAATCTTTTAAAATTTTTACGACTCCACTGCTTTTTATCCCACCACGATAGCTTGAAACCGCCATAAAATCTATTTGGCATGGAATAGTTACATATCTCATTAAATCAGACATAAAAACCACAGAACCTTTAAGTATGCTAATCATTAAAAGATTTTTTCCTCTGTAATCTTCACTTATTTTTTCCCCTAAATTCTTTACTATATCTGAAAGCTTTTTTTCATCTATCAACACTTTATCTATATCATTCAACATTAAAAATCCTGCCTCTCCGATATTACCCCTATTATTTTTGTGTCATATTTAATTTTATACTTTTCGGAAGTTCCTATTCCATATACCCAAACTAAATCTTTGACATTTTTCCCATCTTCAATTGCTAAAATAGGTAAATTGTCCCTTGAATCCAAAGGAAGCTTAATTTCATTAAATAATTTTTTTACTTTTTTGCTTATTCCTCGTGCCAAAGGAGAAAAAACATCGCCCGGACGCCTGTTCCTAAACGTTAAATTTTCTTCGTTAATAATATCCATATTAATAGAATTTTTAAATATATCTTTACTGGTTAACATTAATTTAAAAAAATCTTGTTGTTTTCCTTTTGGAATTTCTTTTATCTTTATAACATTGATTATGAATGTTTTTTTTGCTTCTGTCAAGATATTTATCTTTTTTGCTTTATATTTCCATAACTTATAACCTTTTTTCTTTTCACTGATTTCATTAACGTTTACTTTCCCATTTTTAATTTCAATTTTATTATTTTTATTTATTGAAAAACCATTAATTTTTCCATGTAAAAGTTCTTCAAAAATTTTTATATCTTTATATTCAGGCGATTTTATTCCAAAAAATTTTAAAATTTTCAGAATCACTCTTTTTTTTACGGGATTAGATAAATTTTTTATTTCTTCGGATAAAAACCCATCCGGGGCTTTTATATTATTAAAAGTTTTTTCGCAAATGTCGTTTAAATATTCAGCATCTTCATTTATACTTATTAAAAATCTTCTAAATATATTATCAAAGTTGCCGTTTATCTCTTTTAACAAGGGGATGACTTTTAGTCTAATCTTATTTCTTGTATAATCACATTTAAAATTTGTACTGTCGTTCATAAAATAAAGACTATTTTCTTTACAGTATTCTTCAATTTCATTTCTTGAAACTTCAATAAACGGACGAATAATATTTCCTCTGACGGGAGGTATTCCGCATAAGCCATTAAGTCCACAGCCTCTTGTCAAATTTAAAAGTATTGTCTCTATATTATCCGAAAGAGTATGTGCAGTTGCTATTTTAAAACTTTTACCTTTACAAAGCTCATTAAAATAAGCATATCTAACATTTCGTCCACATTCTTCCAAACCAATTCCGTTTTTTTTGGCAAGATCTCCAACGTTTTCTCTTTTTACAAAAAGCTCTATTTCCCATTTTTTACAAATTTGTCTCACGAACTCTTCGTCTCTGTCGGATTCTTCTTTTCTTAACTGATGATTTATATGTGCTGCAATTAGTTTAATTTTATCTTTATTTTCAGAGTTTTTTTTACAAACTTTTTTTAAAAAATGCAAAAGTGCAATAGAATCCGCACCTCCGGAAACTCCCACAATAATTGATTTTGTTTGAGAAAACATTTTAAATTTTTCTATTGTCTCGTATGCTCTAAGGTGCAATTCTGTTGGCCTCCATTGATGTAAATTTCATAAATTCACCCTGCCAATGAAGCTGTACAGAGCGAGTCTCTCCATGGCGGTTTTTTGCAACTATACATTCTCCGCTGTTTTTATTTATTTGTTCTCCGTCGCTCTCTGAAGAATAATAGCCTTCTCTGTAAAGGAACAAAACCATATCTGCATCTTGTTCAATAGACCCTGAATCTCTTAAATCCGACAAAAGCGGTCTATGGTCAGTTCTTTGCTCACTTGCTCTTGATAACTGTGACAAAGTAATCACGGGGACATCAAGTTCTTTTGCCATAATTTTAAGATTTCTTGTTATTTCGGATATTTCCTGCACACGATTGCTTATTTTTTTTGCTCCCGACATCAACTGAAGATAATCTATAATTACCAAATCAACAGAACCAAGTCTTCTAAGCTTTGCTTTCATTTCAGGTATTGTAATTCCCGGTGTATCATCTATATATATTTCGGCTTTAGATAAAACATCTCCTGCTTCTATCAGCCTAATCCATTCTTCTTCACTAAGATTTCCTGTACGTAAATTTTGTCCTTGTACCATACCCTCTATTGACATTAATCTGGAAACAATCTGTTCTTTAGTCATTTCCAAAGAAAAAAAGGCAGCTTTTAAATTTTCTTTTACTGCGGCATTTATTGCAATATTAAGCGCAAAACTTGTTTTACCCATTCCCGGGCGGGCAGCAAGTAAAATCAAGTCAGATTTATTCATTCCCATAATTACTCTGTCTAAATCACCTATACCCGTAGGAACACCTGCATATTTTTTTGAATCATTTGAATTCAGCATATCTAAACGATCGAATTCTTTTACAACTATTTCACTTACCCTACTGAGGCCTTTAACATTTTTTCCTTGTCGTATGTCAAAAATTTTTTGTTCTGCTGAATTTAATATTTCATCAGCTTCATTTTCTCCCGAAGATGCTTCTTCTATTATTTCTTTCGCTGCTGAAATTAAGATACGCATATTGTATTTATCTTTTACGATATTGGCATAAGTTTCTGCATTTGAGATTGATGGGACAATCTGTGCAAGCTGTAAAAGATAAGTTTTGCATGAATTTTCATCCCAATTATCAAAGTTTATTCCCTCAAGGACCGTTATATAGTCTATATTCATTCCGGAAATAAACATTCCGAGCATAGCGTCATAAATTAGTTTGTGATTAGGTATGTAAAAATAATCCGGTGATTTTATAATTTCCGCAATTTTGTCCATACAAGCTGAATCAATAAGTATAGCCCCCAAAACAGACTGTTCGGCTTCCAGACTATGCGGGAGAGTCGCACTTTCATATTCAGAAATTAATATTTTATCATTCATTTTAAGTCTTTCCTTAATATTTAAATCCTAAATAAAGTATAATCAAACAAGTTAAAGAAAGATATTAAAATATGTTAAAAAATATGATAAAACTACTTAGAGCTTATCCCGAAATTAGCGATGAACCCG
>CAQJOC010000077.1 GCA_948815685.1 uncultured Eubacteriales bacterium
TTATTATTTTGGTCTATTATTTTTATTCTGCTATCTCTATTTTGCCAACTTCTTAAAATTGAAGGAGAATTATCTGTTGACCCATCATTAACACAAATTATCTCCAAATTTCTGTGACTTTGATTAGTAACGCTTTCTAAACATTCATTCAAATATTTTTCAACATTATATACTGGTATTATAACGGAAATTTTCACATTTTTTGAACATTTGCTCAATGAAAAGACATTTATAAAAGATGCTAAAATAACCATAAGAAGTAAAATATACTTTTTATATTTATTATACATTGAATACTATCTCCCCTCGTACTTAAACTATTATTTTAATAAAGTATCAAAAAATATACGAATAGTCAATTCGTAATATTATAAAAACCTGCTATCCCCCGAATAGCGATATTATTACAAAACATATCCGGATACCAATTTAATAAAAATTGTTTTGTTACTTTAACTTGTATGTAACCCGTACAGGCGGTACTTCAATTTTATTTGATATAATATGATAAGTACAATTTGATTTTCTTAATTTTATGTATCTCCTATCATATCATATTATATTAGACTTCCTGATAAGTTATTTTTGCTTTTGATTCTATAATTTATATTCAGTCCTTTACTGCCAATTTTTCTTTTTTTTATTTTGTCTATTATCAGTTCAAGTGGTTGACTAAATTCTGTAATTTTTAGCCCATTTAAAAAAACAAGTTTTTATGAGATATTCAGTCTTTGCTTTAGCAAAACTAATTGTTCGTCTAGCTCCTTTGGAAGATTAGAGCCGAATTTTTTATAAAATTGCTCAGTTTCCTCTGCCTCTTTTTTCCATAAATCAATATCTATTTCAGTAAGCTCGTTTAATTCAGATTCGCTTAAATTTAATCCATCAGTGTTTATATCCTGATTGAATGGCATATATCCAATCGGAGTTTTTTTAGATTGAATTTTATCTTCACAGCGACCTAATATCCAATCTAAAATTCTTAAGTTATCTCCAAATCCGGGCCATATAAAATTACCATTTTTATCAGTTCTAAACCAATTAACATTAAAAATTTTAGGTGCCTTTTCTCCTAAAGTTTTTCCCATATCAATCCAGTGTTTAAAATATTTCCCCATATTATATCCACAAAATGGCAACATAGCCATTGGGTCATGTCTTATAACTCCAACCGCTCCTGTAGCTGCAGCTGTTGTTTCAGAAGACATAATAGACCCAACAAATACCCCATGATTCCAATCAAAGGATTCATATACAATAGGAGTTGTTTGTTTACGTCTCCCACCAAATATTATTGCAGATATCGGAACGCCATTTTCATTGTTGAAGTTTTCACTTAAAATAGGACAATTTTTTGCAGGAGACGTAAATCTACTATTGGGATGAGCCCCTTTTTCATTAGATCTTTTACCATCCCATTTTTCACCTTTCCAATTAATAGCATTCGACGGAGGATTTTTATCTAAATCTTCCCACCATACAGTATTGTCATCTAAATTATGTGCAACATTTGTAAAAATCGTGTCTTTACGTGTTGATTTTAATGCATTAAGATTAGAATTTTCATTTGTACCCGATGCTACTCCAAAAAATCCATTTTCGGGATTTATCGCCCATAATCTGCCGTCTTTGCCTTTCCTCAACCAAGCAATATCATCACCGACACACCAAATTTTATATCCTTTTTCTTGATATACTTTAGGTGGAATCAGCATAGCAAGGTTCGTTTTGCCACATCCTGACGGAAACGCCGCACAAATATAAATTATATCTTTATTAGGTCTTTGGATACCTAAAATCAGCATATGCTCGGCAAGCCAGCCCTCTGTTTGACCTTGAAATGAAGCAATTCTCAAAGCAAAACATTTTTTCCCGAGAAGAACGTTTCCTCCGTAACAAGAATTTACGGAAAGTATGGTGTTATCTTCAGGAAAGTGGCATATATATCTTTTTTCTTCATCAAGATTGCATGAGCAGTGAAGTCCTCGTACCCAGTCATTACTTTCTCCCAAAGTATCAAGAACTTTTTTTCCGATTCTTGTCATAATTGCCATATTTAATACTACATATATAGAATCGGTAATTTCAATCCCTATTTTAGAAAATTTTGAACCTATGGGGCCCATTGAATAAGGAATAATATACATATTTTTACCTTTATAGCTATCTTTTGCTATATCATATACAAGATTATATGCCTCTTTAGGGTCCATCCAGTTATTTGTAGGTCCGGCTATTTCTTTAGATTTTGTACATATGAAAGTACGATCCTCCACTCTCGCAACATCGTTTGCCGAACTTCTATGAAGATAACATCCCGGTAATTTATCTTGATTAAGTTTTATCAATTCATTATTTTGACAAGCCTCTTGCTTTAAATTTTCAAGCTGCATCTCGGAACCATCTATCCATATAATTTTATTTGGATTAACAAGATTTTTTATTTGATTTACCCAATTGTTTATGTGAATATTATGTGTCATAGTTTTCTCCCCTTATAACAAATAATAATTATATTATGACTTATGTAATGATTATAATGCAAAAAATAGTAAATTGCAAATCGCTATTATCTAAATTATACTAAATTAATTTTTAAATTGCATATTTTATATTAAATGCTTTGAGCAATAAACATTTCCTTATCCAGAACCTATTTAAGCAAAATAAAGTAAAAACATTTTTCTTTATATTCATTCGTTTATTATCTTTGTTCATTTTTGTCAGACTACAAAAAAAGAACCAAAAACGTCTAAAAAGAAACTAAAAGGGAGACTACGATTCCCCCTTTTAATTTTTCCTAACCGGCCTCGGGCAAAAGTCCGAGGAACGCTTATACCTTTTTTTAATGAAATATTGGTTTGGTTTTTAAATTATTTGACTATAAAACTTATACCCTATCTCCATACTGTTTCATAATAAAATTTTATTCCCACATTTTTCAGCTTAGTTTAATATAATACCCGTAGTAAAATAGATAAAAATTGTTTTTATAAGTATAGTTATTCCGGGGTTTAAAACAATCTTATATCAATTTTAATAAAAAATCCAAAGCGAAAGAAGCCTACATATTTATAAACGTTGTGCTATGCGACTTGTCCCTTATTCTTCTCATAAAAATAAAATTTAAAATATATACAATTGGCTACATATTAAATCTAAAAATTTCTTTCTGTTCAAAGCTATTACTTGAATTATTTTAAATCGGAACATCTATAACAAGATAAATAATATGGTTTATTTTTTCAAGTTATTTTAAGTATAAAAAGAAAAAGCCGACAAAAGATAACAAGAGAGAAATTAAAAATAAAGATTGGGAGAGATTTAAATGAGAAGAAATAGTACCCCACGTGAAGACGGATTCCGTATGCCCGGAGAATTTGAGCAACATTCGGGAACTTATATTATTTGGCCACAAAGACCTGATAACTGGAGATTAGGCGGAAAACCCGCACAAAAAGTTTTTACGGAAGTTGCAAAGGCAATTTCCAAATACGAACCAGTAACCGTTTGTGTAAACGAAGACCAATATTCCAATGCAAGACATTGGCTTCCTGATGACGTTAGAGTCGTGGAAATGTCAAATAACGATTCATGGGTTAGAGATTGCGGACCAAGCTTTGTAACAAACGGAAAAGAAATCAGAGGAGTTGACTGGGGATTTAACGCATGGGGAGGACTAGTTGACGGATTATATTTTCCTTGGGATAAGGATGACCGTGTTGCTCAAAAAATTTGTGAAATAGAAAAAACAGACCGATATCGTACAGACGGATTTGTCCTTGAAGGAGGTTCCATTCATGTGGATGGCGAAGGGACTTTGGTAACTACGGAAGAATGCCTTTTGAATAAAGGAAGAAATAGTCATCTTACAAAAGAAGATATAGAAAACAAGCTTAAAGAATATTTAAATGTAGAAAAAATAATATGGCTTAAACGAGGAATTTATAACGATGAAACCAATGGACATGTTGATAACATATTCAGTTTTGTAAAACCTGGAGAGGCAATACTTGCATGGACAGAGGACCAAAATGACCCTCAATATGAAATTTGTCAAGAATGTATGCAAATTTTAGAACAAGAAACCGATTCAAAAGGAAGAAAAATAAAAATTCACAAGCTTCTTCTTCCAAAACCCGTACTCATAACCGACGAAGAAAGCGGAGGAGTTGATGCTGTCGATGGAACTCTCCCAAGAAATGCAGGTGATAGGCTTGCGGCTTCATATGCAAATTTCTATATAGTAAATGGAGCTGTTATTTTCCCAATGTTTGGAGACCCAAATGATGAAAATGCGGGAAAAGTCTTAAAAGAGGCATTCCCTGACCGTGAAATTGTCGGAATATATGCAAGAGAAATTCTTTTAGGCGGGGGAAATATCCATTGTATAACACAACAAGTCCCGAAGGCGGAGGAAATGTAATGGGATTAAAGATAGTAGCTGCCTTAGGAGGAAATGCTTTAGGAAATACTCCGAAAGAACAAATAAAAAAAATAAAATCAGCTGCCTGCCATATTGCGGACATGATTTCTAGCGGATATGAAGTAGTTCTAACACATGGCAATGGTCCACAAGTCGGAATGATAAATTTAGCTTTCAGTGAAAGTACAAAAATAAATGAAAAACTGCCTTTAATGAATTTACCGGAATGTACGGCGATGAGCCAGGGATATATCGGATATCATATTCAAAATGGAATACAGACAGAATTAACAAAAAGGGGAATTAATAAAAAAGCTGTTACTATTATAACTCAAGTTGAAGTAAACAAAAATGACACTGCCTTTTTAAAACCAACCAAACCAATAGGTGGGTATTACATTGAAGAACAAATAAAGAAAATTAAGGAAAATAATCCGTCATTTACCTATGTTGAAGATTCAGGACGAGGTTACAGAAAAACTGTAGCCTCCCCTAAACCGGATTTTATTTTGGAAAAAGATTCTATCTTAACACTGATTGGAGAAGGATTTGTTGTAATTGCCTGTGGAGGCGGAGGAATTCCCGTTATCAAAACCGATGAGGGCGGATATAAAGGCATTGACGCAGTAATAGACAAGGATTTTGCGAGTGGAGTTCTTGCAGATTTAATCGATGCCGATTGTTTAATTATGCTGACTGCGATAGATGGAGTATACTTAAATTTTAATAAAGAAAATCAAATGAAAATAGAAAAAATGTCACAACAAGAAGCTCAAAATTATTGCGATGAAGGACATTTTGCCCCGGGAAGTATGCTTCCGAAAGTTCAAGCTGCGATTAAATTTATAAATAAGAAAAAAGGAAGAAAAGCATTAATTTGTTCTTTAGGAAATGCAGACTTGGCAATTAAGGGCAAGAGCGGAACTGTAATAGAATAAAAATTAAGGAAACACCTTACAAAAGATATCTATAAACTTTAAATAGGATTTGTAGGTATATTTTTGTTATATAATAATAATCTTGGTAATCAATAAACATTCATGTG
>CAQJOC010000078.1:0-1604 GCA_948815685.1 uncultured Eubacteriales bacterium
CTCTTGGTGATTAGGATTCCCCGTTTACATTACTTCTATCACATTTTGCACTGCCGATAAAACTTTTCGCCTTTTTGAAACCCATTTGTTTATGTATTTACCACTGAAAATTATGTTAAATTTTGAATTGTTTATCACAAGATAGTTTTCTGGTTTTAAATGTTCATGGTCTTCCGGCACAAACTCTAAATTGTTTTCAAATACAGATAATGTTTGATTCTTATTATTTATGATTTTTATTTGCCCTGGATTTGCTAAAATACGAGAACTTGTAACCTGAGAAATTAAATTTTTCATATAAGCTACCCCCTTTTAACTATACAAACAGACTATATGGTTATTATATAATATTCACAATAAAAAGTCAACATTTTAAATAAAAACATTTAATATGTTTAAAAATAATTCATAAATAACCTATCGCCTATTTGTGACAAAATTTATATTCTTTTCGTGAGATAATTTAAACCATTAAACAGAATTAGAGGGAGACTGTGAAGCAAACAATATACATAGATGTCCTGATTGCTGTGAACCTTTTTACAAATTACTTTATACTTCTTGCCACAGCTAAATTTTTACATTTAAAAGTAAATCGCCTCAAAGTAATTTCAGGTGCAACAATTGGAGCAATATTTTCTCTTTATATATTGTTTCCTGAAGTAAATATCTTAATTTCTCTTATTATTAAACTGTTTATATCCGCCGGAATTGTTTGGATTACATTTTGTTCTCCTCGGTCAAATTTCTATTTTAAAACGATTCTATGTTTTTATTCTATAAGTTTTGGATTTTCGGGAATTATGTTAGCTACATGGTTTGCCATCAGACCAAATGGAATGCTTGTTAAAAATGGTGTGGTTTATTTCAACATTTCTCCGGTCATTTTAATTTTATCAACTATGATATCTTACTTTATTATAGAGATAATAAGTAAAACCGTGGGCAAGAGAGAAAACCGAGATAATTTTTGCGAATTGGAAGTGGCAGTACTTGGCAAGTCTTTTTTTCTTAAGGCAAAGATGGATACGGGTAACAGTTTAAAAGAACCATTTTCTTCACTTCCCGTAATCGTTGTTTGTAAAAGATTTTTAAAAGGAGTTGTTCCGGATGAATATATGGAAATTTTGGATTTTTCTGAACAAAATTCCAATTCTTTTGATTCCAAATCCAAATTTCAAAAAAGGCTGAGATTGATTCCTTTTTCAAGTATATCCGGCAAAGGAATTCTTCCGGCATTCAAACCGGATTATATAATGCTTAAAGGTAGCGATATAAAAGAAGAAGCGTACATAGCTGTTTGTCCGGATTCTCTTTTAGAAGATAACCTTGAAGGCTTAGCAGGTCCGGAAATTTTTAGCTAAATTTGAGTAAAGGAGATTAAATTAAATGGAGCTTTGGAGAATTTTTGTTAAAGAGGTAAAGAAATTTTGTTTATTCATAACAAATAAAATTCCTTATTTAAGAAAGGGAATATACTATATAAATGGTCCAGAAGTTTTACCTGCTCCCCTTACTCAAGAGGAAGAAAACAAAATAATGGAAAAAATTTTAAACGGAGACAACAGCGTACGTGAACTTCTTATAATCCACAATTTAAGGTT
>CAQJOC010000078.1:1614-5349 GCA_948815685.1 uncultured Eubacteriales bacterium
CAGTAACAAATATAGAAGATTTAATATCAATAGGAACAATAGGTCTTATAAAGTCGGTAAAAACTTTTTGTCCATCAAAAAACATAAAACTTGCCACATATGCTTCAAGATGTATAGAAAATGAAATTCTCATGTTTTTAAGAAAAAGCACACAAATGAAAAATGAAGTGTCAATAGATGAACCTTTAAATATTGACTGGGACGGCAATGAACTTCTTTTATCCGATGTTTTGGGAAGTGATTCAGACTTTGTCGGTAGTAAAATCGAACAAGAGGTAGAAAAAGATTTACTGATTGCTGCCGTTAAAGAATTGCCTATGCGTGAAAAAGTTATAATGGAGCTAAGATTTGGTTTAGCAAAAGAAAAAGACCATACACAGAAAGAAGTTGCAGACCTTTTGGGGATTTCGCAGTCTTACATATCAAGATTGGAAAAAAGAATAATTGATAAGCTGAAAAAAGAGTTAGAAAGAGTTTCTTGAAATAAACTTTTTGCATTATTGAATACCGCTTCACGCTTTTTTTAGGGCTTGTCTTAAAAATAAAAAATGACTAAAATGGAGAAATGAGTAGATATAAAATAAAAGAAGAACAATGGAAAAAAATAAAAGGCTATTTCCCAGAAAGACTAAGTAAGCGAGGTAGACCAGAAAAAGCGATCAAGAAATGCTAAATGCAATACTATGGATAGCACATTCGGGGGCTGCATGGAGAGACTTGCCGGAACGTTATGGATCCTGGAAAATAGTGTATTCCAGGTTTATAAAATGGCGAGATGAAGGTGTTTCCGGTGATGTAGATTTTGAAAATTTAATGATCGACTTGGCTTTCATAAAAGTTTGCCAAAGTGCAAATGGAGGTGTAAAAAGGGGAACCAAAAGCTGTAGGCAACACAAAGGGTAGCATAAATACAAAAATTCATGCAGTTGTTGACGCTTTAGGAAATCCTATAAAATTTATTTTGTCTGAAGGACAGAGGCACGATTCGAAATTTTTAATTCCTTTATTAAGGGAACTAAAGATCAATAATTGTAGTGTTTTGGCAGATCGGGCTTATGATACGGATGAAATTATAAAATATATAAATACGAATAATGCTAATGTGGTTATTCCTCCAAAGTCTAACCGTAAAATTAAACGAAAAATTGATAAACACATTTACAAAGAGCGTCATTTAGTCGAATGCCTATTTCAAAAACTTAAATGGTTCAGGAGGATTTTAGTAAGATTTGAGAAGCTAGACTTCTCTTTTCTTGCTTTTCTCTATCTTTCTTCTTCTGTACTTTGGCTAAAATAAATAATTTAGTTTATTTTTCAGACAATCCCTAGATAATATCTGTAAATATATTTTTACTTATATGGCAATAATTTTTTAAAATCAATAAATATTTATATAGATTTATTATAATCTTTATGCAGCATCTCCTTAAAAAGTGTTTTTATAAAAATAGTAAATTATGATGAAGTTTTTGCACAAAATTATTGAAGTGTGATTATTTATTGTGTATAATTATTTAAAAATAATCAGGGAAGTGGTTAATTTGGTTCCTTACAGTATGAAATCAGACGAAGTTATAAGAGAATATTCGAGCAGTGAAAGTAAAGGTCTAAACTCTGAAAGATGCACAGAGCTTCTGGCAAAATATGGAAGAAATAAAATAAAAGAAGCTAAGAAAAAAAGTGTTTTGACAAAATTTTTTATGCAATTTAAAGATGTAATGATTTTAATTTTAATTATTGCTGCAGGAATATCTTTTGGTATCGCTGTTTATGAGGGTCATAAAAACAGCTTTTTTGAGCCGGCTCTTATATTAATGATAGTGTTTGCTAATGCCGTGATGGGAACCATGCAAGAAAGTAAAGCTGAAAAAGCATTAGATAGTTTAAAAAATATGGCTGTTCCTCATGCTAAAGTAATTCGAGATGGCAACGAATCAATAATTAATGCCGAGGAGATCGTCCCGGGGGATATTATAAAAATTGAGGCAGGAGATTTTGTTCCGGCTGACGCAAGACTTATCTCTTGTTTTTCGTTAAAATGTGAAGAGTCCGCACTTACAGGAGAATCTGTGGCTTCTCAAAAAAATGATGCAAAAGTTTTTCCGGAAAGTACACCACTTGGAGACAGAAAAAATATGATATATTCAGGGTGTGCGGTGACTTACGGAACAGGAAAAGCAGTTGTCACATCGACCGGTATGAACACTGAAATAGGAAAAATTTCAACGCTTCTTTCCAATAGTTCGGAATCTACCACTCCTCTACAAATAAAACTTGCAAAAATGGGAAAATATTTAGGCTTTTTGGCTCTGGCAGCGTGTGCGATTATTTTTGCGGTAGGACTTTTCAGTAATATTGCACCAATGGAAATTTTCATGATTTCGATTTCGCTGGCTGTTTCCGCAATTCCAGAAGGTCTTCCGGCGATAGTGACGATAGTTCTGTCTATAGGAGTTCAGAGGATGGCTAAAAAGCGCGCAATTATAAGACGGCTGCCCGCTGTGGAGGCCCTCGGAAGTGCATCAGTAATTTGTTCGGATAAAACAGGGACTCTTACTCAAAACCGCATGACTTTGGTAAGAGCTTATTCGGACAATCACAAAAAATCTGAAAAAATTTCGGAAGGCAACTCAAAATATATACTGGAAGTTTTAAAATTAGCCGTTCTGTGTTCAAATGGGACAGTAGAGTTTTGTAACGGAAAAGAAAAACATATAGGAGACCCAACAGAAACGGCAATTATCGCTTCCGCACATAAAAACGGAATAGAAAAACATATTTTAGATGCCTCATATAAAAGACTTTGCGAACTTCCGTTTGATTCTGAAAGAAAACTCATGACAATTGTTACCGAAATAAATAAAAAAAAGATAGTTATAGTCAAAGGTGCCTTTGATGCTTTGGCACCAAAATGTATAAAGGGAGATATTGAGAACGCAAAAGAACAGAATGATGAAATGGGCAGGTCGGCACTTAGAGTAATCGGAGTTGCATTTAAAGAAATAGAAAATATTCCGGATGAGCCGTCTTCTGAAAATTTAGAGTGTGATTTAAATTTTGTGGGGCTTTTAGGAATGATTGACCCACCAAGAAAAGAGGCTAAAAAAGCGGTTGAGACGTGTATAAAAGCTGGGATAAAACCTGTAATGATTACAGGGGACCATATAATAACGGCTTCGGCTATTGCCAAAGAAATTGGAATACTTGCTGATGGTGATGAAGTTATGACAGGCAAAGAGCTTGCTGAAATGTCCGATGAAGAATTAAATGAAAAAGTAAGAAATGTGTCTGTCTATGCGAGGGTTTCACCGGAAGATAAAATAAAGATAGTAAATGCTTGGAAAAATCAAGGAGAAGTTGTTGCAATGACAGGAGACGGTGTAAATGATGCCCCGGCGTTAAAAGCGGCAGATATAGGCTGTGCAATGGGTATTACCGGAACGGATGTTGCAAAAAATGCTGCGGATATGACTTTAACGGATGATAATTTTTCAACAATAGTACATGCCGTAAAACAAGGAAGAGGAATTTACGAAAACATAAAAAAAGTTGTAAATTTTTTGCTTGGAACCAATATAGGTGAAGTTATTGCTGTATTTTTTGGTATGCTTTTTTGGAATGAGCCTTTACTTCTTTCTGCTCAGCTTTTATGGATAAATTTAGTAACAGATGGGTTCCCCGCAATTGCATTGGGAATGGAGGCAATAGAACAGGGCATAATGAATCAAAAGCCAA
>CAQJOC010000079.1 GCA_948815685.1 uncultured Eubacteriales bacterium
TTCTCTTTTTTTACTACTGTGCGGTGTTGCCTTAAAATTTTTTTGATTTTAATAAAATCACTCCTGATCTATATTTTTAAACATTCTTTACTTAATAAGTATATAATAAATAATTAATAATTTTAAGAAAATATTTTTTATAAAGCCCATATAAATATATGCAAATATAGTATTATAACCTAAAATAATTCAATAGATGTCTTGCGAAATCAACTTAATACATTAAAAAGTTGATATTTTTTATAAATAAAATCTCAAAAATCTGACCATTTTCTCTATTTAAGAGTCCATAACCCAATATTTTGCCTTTTACTTATCAGTATGTTTTGATTGCGCACGTCGTAATACTATTATTTTTATCTTTATCTTTTTAACTGCGGTTAATATGTATGTTTGTTTTATTCCCCAGACAGGCCTTAATGCAATTTTTTCAAATGTGATAAAATTAGAATGTATAGTGGAATTTTTTCATAAAAAATTATTTTATGTAAAAAAGTGTTGTGCATTTAGGGTATATATGATATATTATTAGATAATTTGGATGAAATTTTTATTTGTATTGGAGGTATTTATGTTTGACGCATTAATTTTAGATGGTGCGATAATATTTTTATTTTTAACTTTTTTTATTATTGGTTCACGTCGTGGCATAATGAAATCTCTACTTTCTTTGATAAATATTGCACTTTCTTTAGTGGTGTCCATTTATGTTTCCGCTTTGGTATCTGAAAATATTTATAATCAATTTATTAAAAGTAATCTTATAAAGCAAATAAATATCTCTTTAGAGACCAAAAATCCCGACTGGAAAGCAACTTTGTCTAATCTTCCCGAATTTATTTCTAAATCTTTTGAACATTACGGAATAACAGAAGACAGCTTAACCCATATTATTAATAGTAAAATGAGTAATACTGCAGACCAAATAGAAAAAATTATTTCGCCAATATTTGTACAAACCGTAAAAGTCGCTGTTCAGATGGCTCTATTTTTTATTCTTTTACTGATTTTAAGTTTATTGTCAAAAGTAATGCTTGCTTTATTTAACTTTAAAATCGTTAGACCGATTGATTCATCTATTGGGGCTGTTTTGGGGCTGGTAAGCGGTTATTTTATAATCACCATAGTACTGTTTGTCATTAGAATAGGAATTCAAATAACAAGTTTTGCGCCTGGAATTTTTTCTTATGATAATATAGAATCCACTTATATATTTAGGCATATGTATACAGGCAATTTACTGACATATGATTTAAAATAAAAAATTCCAATATTAATATGAAAAGAGGTTGAATATGATAGATATAGGTCCGTCTATGGGAAAAAAGCTTAATATTCCAAATATACTTTCTATAATAAGGATTTTACTTATTGTCCCTTTTTTAATATTTATCAGCAAAGATAAGTATATTTTGGCAGGGCTGGTATTAGTTTTTTCGGGAATAAGCGATTTCCTTGATGGATTTATTGCCAGAAAGTTCAACCAAAAAAGTAAGTTTGGCGAAATGCTTGACCCTGCAGCAGACAAATTGACATTAATAGCGGTTATGGCAAGTGTAGGCATAAAATTTCCTGAAGTTATACCATTTATGATTATTTTAGTATTAAAAGAAATATCAATGATTGTGGCAAGTGCTTTTCTTTTAAAAAGAAAGAAATCCCCGACAGCTGCGAAATGGTATGGAAAAATAGGAACGGTTGCATTTTATGTCTCGGTAATTATAATAGTATCGTTGAGAGCAATTTGGGGAATAGAAAATATAATGTTGAATATCTCTCTTATGGCGGTTACCGCATTATTAATGATTTATGCATTAGCAAAATATTTTAAAGTTTTTTTACTAATGATTAAAACAAAAGATAACAACTAAATCCGGAGGATTTATATAATTTAAACTTTTAGATATTTTTTAGATTTATTTTTTTAAGGAGAATATATTATGCTTTGTTCACGATGTAAAAGAAGACCTGCTATGGTATTTATCGCAACAGGAAAAGATATGTCCAATACACAAGGCCTTTGTATAATTTGTGCGAAAGAATTGGGACTAAAACCTGTAAATGATTTAATTGACAAAATGGGCATATCCGAGGAAGAGTTAAGCGAGATGCAAGATAGGATAGCTGGTATTTTGTCTGACGATAGAGATAAAGATTTCTCAAACGATGATTTTTTGGAGGATGGTATAGATGAAATTGCACGAGGTGGAGCGGCAACATTCCCATTTATTAAGAGTATTTTGGCAGATATTCCATTCGGTGACAAATCTGGTTCTCCTTTACAAATTGAAAAATCTGGCGACAATGGAAATAAAGAAGAAAAACGCAAAAAAAAGGCAAAAAGACGATATATAGATATATATTGTACAAATCTGAATACCAAAGCAAAGACGGGAAAAATTGATAAAATTGTGGGACGAGATGAGGAAATCTCAAGAGTTATTCAAATACTTTGCAGAAGAACAAAAAACAATCCATGCCTTGTAGGAGAGCCCGGGGTAGGAAAGACTGCAATAGCGGAAGGTCTGGCCTCAAGAATAGTCGAAAGAAATATTCCATATAAGCTGCAAAATAAAGAGATTCATTTACTGGATTTGACAGCACTTGTTGCGGGAACTCAATTTAGGGGACAATTTGAAAGTAGAATAAAAGGTCTGATAGATGAAATCAAAAAAGATGGCAATATAGTACTTTTTATAGATGAGGTACACAATCTTGTCGGAACGGGTGACTCTGAAGGCTCGATGAGTGCCGCAAATATTTTAAAACCTGCTCTTTCCAGAGGAGAAATACAAGTAATAGGTGCAACAACATTTGATGAATATAGAAAATATATAGAAAAAGATTCCGCACTTGAAAGGCGATTTCAGCAAGTTAAAGTGACAGAGCCTTCTTTGGAGAAGACAGTAAACATTATAAAAGGGATAAAATCTTATTATGAAACTTATCATCGGGTAGCGGTCTCGGATGCTCTCGCAAATAGGATAGTTATACTTTCCGAAAGATATATAACAGACCGTTTTTTACCGGATAAGGCAATAGATTTGCTGGATGAATCATGTGCATATGCTGCATTAAGAAATAAAGCTATGGAAAAATATGATGAATTAAACAGTCAGTTGAATAAGGTACATTCTTTGGAAGAAAAACTTATGTCAAATGAAGATAGTACAGATTATAAGAAACTTGCCGAAATAAGGTGTGAGGAAGCCCGATTAGAGGAAGAGATTGAAAAATTAAGAAAAAAAGCTTTCGGAGAAAAAGTTGAAGAATCGGATATTGCATATGTTATTGAACTTTGGACGGGAATTCCGGCGTCTAAAATACAGGAAAATGAATTTAAAAAGCTTTTAGGACTTGAAGACAGATTAAAAGAGAAAATAGTCGGGCAAGATCAAGCCATAGAAGAAATTGTAAGTGCAATAAAAAGGAATAGAATCCAGATTAATCCGAAAAGAAGACCTGCTTCTTTTATATTTGTGGGTTCAACAGGAGTCGGAAAAACCGAATTAGTTAAAATTTTAGCAAAAGAGCTTTTTGATGCACCTGATGCTTTGATAAGAGTAGATATGTCCGAATATATGGAAAAACATTCCGTTTCAAAACTTATCGGCTCACCTCCCGGGTATGTTGGATACGATGAAGCGGGACAAATAACCGAAAAAGTTCGACAAAGGCCGTATTCTGTAATATTATTTGATGAAATAGAAAAAGCCCATCCTGATATAATGAATATACTTTTACAAATTTTAGACGAAGGAAAGATAACCGATTCACATGGAAGAAAGGTGAATTTCGAAAATACTGTTATAGTTATGACATCTAATGCAGGAAGTGACAAAAAAACGGGGTTAGTCGGTTTTGCAAAAAGTGAAAATGACATTACAAAAGAAAAAGCTCACAAAGCCTTATCTGAATTTTTGCGTCCCGAATTTTTAAGCAGAGTTGACGAAATTGTAGTATTTAATAAACTTACACAGGATGATTTTGAAAAAATAGCAAGCCTTTCTTTAAAGGAATATGTTAAATCTATATCTGAGCAAGGTGTCAAATTTGAATTTGACAAAGACGCAATAAAAGAATTGGCTAAAATTTCAATAAATGGAAAAAGCGGTGCGAGAGATTTATTAAAAACCATTAGAAAAGAAGTAGAAGACAAGATATCAGAGACAGTGATAAATAACGGTGGATTTAAAATGAAAGAAATTTGTCTTTTTGGGCATCCAAAACTTCATATAAAGACAATTTAGAATATTTATAAATTTATTTAAATTTATATTGACACAGCGGCATTTATTATGATAAAATAAAAGTCGTTGTTTGATGCGGGTGTAGTTCAATGGTAGAATCCCAGCCTTCCAAGCTGGTCGCGTGGGTTCGATTCCCATCACCCGCTCCAAAGTGCAAATATTTTTAATTTAACAACATATAACGCACTTCTATGTGTGCCAGTAGCTCAGCTGGATAGAGCAACTGCCTTCTAAGCAGTAGGTCAGGGGTTCGAGTCCCTTTTGGCACACCATATGTTCTATGGTGGGTATAGCTCAGTTGGTTAGAGCGCCAGATTGTGGCTCTGGAGGTCATCGGTTCGACTCCGATTATCCACCCCATGGAAAGTAGATATTGGGGTGTAGCCAAGCGGTAAGGCAATGGACTTTGACTCCATCATTCGCTGGTTCGAATCCAGCCATCCCAGCCAATTTAAGACTCGTATTTGGAAAAAATTTATAAACTTTAATTATTAGCTTAAGATTTTATAGTGGAATAATTTGGAAAATATATTTAATGTAAAATTAACTTAAAATATTAAAAAGCTGATTTTTTATAAATAAAGTCTCAAGATTTGTAGGTTTTTTCCATTTTAGACTCATCTATAATGTAGTATTTTGTCTTTTTCTTATGAATATGTTTTGATTTTGTATGAAATCTAATGTGAAACTAAAACTTTATTACCTAATTATATGAGAGATAAGGCAACACCGCACAGTTGTAAACGAAGATAAAAAGTGATAAAATATTGGTAGACAATTAAAATTAACACAGATATACGATGAATTAATGGAAATCCGGACAAGCAAAAAAATATTTTTGGAAAAAATATAAAAGATAATATTATGGGACGAGTGGCTAAGAATAATCAAGCCGTGCTATATTATAAAGGAGAGCGTGGAAATAAGCCTTTTGAGCTCGAATTAATACTGCGTATCTATATTTTACAAAACCTCTATGACTTATCCGACATGAAAGTAATGATGGAAGT
>CAQJOC010000080.1:0-233 GCA_948815685.1 uncultured Eubacteriales bacterium
TATTCGTTTGATTGCGATAATTTTGTTAAAATTTCGCAAATTATTTTTATTCGGGATTTGCAATATTTTTTAAATTATGTTTTTTGATTAAGGTATTTTTTATTGCCTTTAAACTGAAGAATTAATGCCGATAACTGGGGCTATTTTAATCGGACACTCCCAGTCAATGGAATTCGAGGAGGGAATTTAGTGAATAAAGAATTATCTAAAATTTATAATCCTAAAGAAATCGA
>CAQJOC010000080.1:249-482 GCA_948815685.1 uncultured Eubacteriales bacterium
TTAAATCTAAAATAAATACTAATAAAAAGAAATATACTGTAGTTATGCCTCCACCTAATATTACGGGAAAACTTCATATGGGTCATGCTTTGGATAATACCCTTCAGGATATTCTTATAAGATTCAAAAGAATGAAAGGATACGAAGCACTTTGGGTTCCAGGTTTAGACCATGCCGCAATTGCAACGGAAGTAAAAATTATTGAACAGATGCAAAAAGAAGGTATAAAAAAG
>CAQJOC010000080.1:516-5196 GCA_948815685.1 uncultured Eubacteriales bacterium
CGTGCTTGGAAATGGAAAGAGGAATACGGAAATACAATAACCGACCAAATTAGAAAACTCGGAGCATCATGTGACTGGGATAAAAAGCGTTTTACTATGGATACAGGGTGCTCAAAAGCCGTTCGAGAATTTTTTGTACGTATGTATGAAAAAAAGCTTATTTACAGAGGCGAAAGGATTATAAACTGGTGTCCCAAATGTCAGACTTCTATTTCTGATATTGAAGTCCAATTTAAAGAACTGGATGGGAAACTTTGGTACATAAAGTATAAAATTTCAGGTGAAGATAATTTTGTAAATATAGCAACTACAAGACCCGAAACATTACTTGGAGATACTGCTTTGGCAGTGAATCCTCATGATGACAGATACAAAAATTTAGTGGGCAAAAAGGCTATTGTTCCCCTTATAGGGAGAGAAATTCCAATTATTCAAGATGACTATGTTGAGATGGAGTTCGGTACGGGAATCGTGAAAATAACGCCGGCACATGACCCGAATGACTTTGAAGTCGGCTTAAGACATAATCTTAAATTGATAAAAGTTATGGACGAAAAAGCCTTGATGAATGAAAATGCAGGGAAATATGTGGGACTTGACAGATATAAAGCACGAGAAGAAATTATTAAAGATTTGGAAATTGAGGGGAATTTACTTAAAATTGAAGATATTAAGCATAATGTCGGTACGTGTTACAGATGTTCCGATGTTGTTGAACCATCAGTTTCAACTCAGTGGTTCGTTAAAATGGAACCTTTATCAAAACCGGCGGTAGAACTTGTTAAAGAAGGTAAAACAAGATTTATTCCGGACAGATTTAGTAAAATTTATTACCACTGGATGGAAAATGTTAAAGATTGGTGTATTTCGAGGCAAATTTGGTGGGGACATAGGATTCCGGCATGGTATTGTGAAACTTGCGGAGAGATAAATGTTTCTTTGGATACTGTAAAAGTTTGCTCTAAATGTGGTTCAGATAAACTTCATCAAGATGATGATACCCTTGATACATGGTTTTCATCTGCATTATGGCCGTTTTCTGTTTTTGGATGGCCCGATAGAACACCTGAATTTGATTATTATTATCCGACAGATACGCTTGTAACAGGATATGATATAATATTTTTCTGGGTATCCAGAATGCTTTTCACCTCAAAAGAGCTTATAGGAAAAGAACCTTTTAAGAATGTTCTTATACATGGACTGGTGCGTGATGCAAAAGGAAGAAAAATGTCAAAATCTCTTGGAAACGGAATAGATCCTCTTGAGATAATAGAAAAATATGGGGCGGATGCACTTAGATTTGCTCTCATTACCGGGAATAGTCCGGGTAATGATATGAGGTTTTCAGATGAGAAAATTTTGGCAAGTCGGAGTTTTACTAATAAAATTTGGAATTCAGCCCGCTTTATACATTTAAATGTCGATGAACATGATGTAAAGAATGTTCTATCTAAAAATAGAGGGAATATTGAAAATTGGATTTTAAGCAGATTAAATACAGTTTCAAAAGAAGTCAATGAAAATATAGATAAATTTGAAATTGGAATAGCACTTCAAAGACTTTATGATTTTATTTGGGATGAATTTTGTGATTGGTATATAGAATTCTCCAAAATCAGACTTAATGAAGGGCTCGATGATTCTGAATCCATAAGAGAAACATTGGTTTATGTTTTATCAAATATTTTAAAACTTCTTCATCCTTTTATGCCTTTTATCACTGAAAAAATATGGGGTTCTTTTCCTCAATGTGAAAAATCAATTATGATTTCAGCTTATCCTGAATATGATGATAAATTAGATGACAAAGATGCAGAGAGCGAAATTTCAGCTGTTATGGAGATTGTCAGGGCAATTCGCAACAGAAGAAGTGAAATGAAAATTTCTAAAGAAAAAAGACCGAAAGTTTATTTAGTTCCGAACAATCATATTAATATAAAAAATTATGCAGAAATCATAAAAAGTCTAACATATTCCGGTGAAATTATATTTGACGAGACTGTCGATAGCGAAAATTTCGTTAATATTATTACGGATGTTGCAAAAATTTATATTCCCTTGGATGAGCTAGTAGATAAAAAAGAAGAAATATTCCGTCTTACAAAAGAATTAAGAGAAGCACAAAAGAGACTTGAAAGCGTCGAAAAACAGCTTTTAAACAAAGATTTCACGGAACGTGCCCCCAAAGAAGTTGTAGATAAAGTGAGAGATAATTCTGAAACATTAAAAAAGAAAATATCTAAATTGCAAGAAACTATAGAGACATTAAAATAAAATTTCTCTTAATAATTTATAAATTTTCATTTTATATAACTTATTTCAACAAATTATTTGTTATCAACTGCTTATTATTTTGGTAAGCGGTTGTTTTTTATATAAACTTGTACAAGCAATAGGGAAAGAACTTTTGAAGGAGGAGAAGGTTGATGGCTGTAGGAATATCTTCAAATGACGATGGGGTCATGACTGTTTTTTTGGAGGGAGATATCGACCACCATACAGCTAAAGAAATGAGAGAGGTGATAGATTTAAACGTAAATAAATCGACTCCAAAACTTTTAAATGTGGATTTTAAAAAAATACAGTTTATGGACAGCTCTGGAATTGGGCTTATAATGGGAAGGTATAAACTTATGAATTCCATAGGAGGTAAGCTTAAGGTCATAAATGTTCCCAAAAATTTGGAAAAAATGGTAAAAATATCAGGGCTTATGATGCTGAATATTTTTGAAGACGAAAAAGAAAAGGCACAAGAGAACCCACAAGAGGAAAGAAATTCAAAGATGTATGAAAAAGTAAATAAAAGTAAAGATGAAAGTAAAAATGAAAATAATGAGAAAAATAATGAGGAAAATAAAATGGAAAAAATTAAAAAAAAAGAAATGAAAAAGTTTAAAATATCGGGGCAGAAACAAAGATTTGATTAATTAGAGAATTTTCACCCATAAAATCAAAATCCATGTATTTATTTTTGAAAAATAATTTTTAATTTTTTTGACCCTTTGACAAAAACAGACAAACAAGTATGATAAAATGTTTTTAAACAATTTTAATCTATTTTAGTTTGCTTTAATTTATTTTTTTAATTTATTTCCATGGGCTTTACTATTTTAAAAACGAGAAAGCGAAAGGAAAAGGGAAAAAGAAAAGAAGAAGAAACATAAAAAGGAAGGTAAAAGGTTATAATGGTTAATGTCATAAATGAAATGAATTTAAATTTTTTGAGCAGGTCATGTAACGAAAGCTTTGCAAGAGCTACAATCGCCGCATTTGTTTCTCAACTGGACCCCACAATAGATGAGCTTTCAGATATCAAAACAGCAATTTCCGAGGCCGTGACAAATGCTACCGTACACGCATATAAATCCGGAATAGGTGTTATATACATATCGGCTAAATTATATGAAAATGGTAGGGCTGTTATAAAAATAAGAGATAAAGGATGTGGTATTGAGAATGTTGAACAAGCTATGGAACCGCTCTTTACGACCGGAGGGAGTGAACGTTCCGGTTTGGGATTTGCGGTAATGCAGAGTTTTATGGACAGAATAAAGGTAGCTTCAAAAGTAGGTAAAGGTACGACTGTAACGTTGGAAAAATATATAATTCGAAGGTCGGTCGGAAATGTCCGCTAAGAGTATTTGTGTTGAAGATAACATAGGACTGGTACATGCTTGTGCCAAAAAATTTTTAAGTAAGGGAATAGAATATGAAGATATTGTACAAGCTGGGTGCTTGGGGTTAACAAAAGCCTCCAAGTCCTTTGATGAAACAAGAGGTACGCAGTTTTCCACATATGCCGTTCCCGTAATTTTAGGTGAAATAAAACAGTTATTTAGAGAAAGTGGAGCCTTAAAAATAAGCAGGTCGTTAAAAGATTTATCGTTAAAAATCAACAGAGAAACAGAAAAATTTTTATCTTTACATGGCAGAAGTCCATCGATAAATGAACTTTCTGAAATTTTAGAAGAAAGTCGGGAAAATATATTTGAGGCACTTGAGGCGTCTCAAAAGCCACTCTCTTTAACGGCTGTACGAGATGATAAAGATGAAGAACTCGATGTTCCAGTCGATTCCGAAGAGGAAAAAATTTCAGCCCGGCTTTCAATTGGAAAAGCACTTGATGAGCTTGACGAAATTGATAAAAATATGATTATTTTAAGATTTTTCAAAGGGAAAACTCAAACGGAAACGGCAAAAATTCTAGGTCTTACTCAGGTAAAAGTATCCAGGAGAGAAAAAGTTATACTTAAAGAATTAAGAGCTAAACTTTCATAACATAGGAAGTTAAATAAAAAATATAAAAAATTTTAATAGGTGTAAAAATTTGTACATCTGTTCAAGTGTTTTTCTAAAAAATTTCAAAGTCAACAGATAAAAATCAAAGTTTTTTAAAATTTTATTTTTGTGATTTATTACCATAGATAGGAGCAATTTTCAACACATATTTATAAAAATTGTTGACATTTCCTCTCTTTTTTGATATTATTTAGTATAAATATACTATAAAGATGAGGATTATATATGCCAGAAGGTGTAGATTTACAAAAAATTTTAAATCAGATTCTTGGTGAAACAGAAAAAGGGATAAAAGAATTATCATCTAAAACATTACAATATCTGCTTAATGAGGTAAATGAAATTAAAAGAATCAATAAGGAGAAAGGAATTCAATCT
>CAQJOC010000081.1 GCA_948815685.1 uncultured Eubacteriales bacterium
ATATAAAGATATGAGTTATGAAAATAAATATAGAAAACGAACAATATAGGCGCAGTGGTCATACGCTGAAAAATGCACAAAGCTAAGGTATAGTTACCGATTAGCGGGGGTAACTATAACCATAATTAATAGAATAAATATAAAATTTAAAATGCTTAGTTTAAGATATACACTTTAACAGTCCTGCGGCCGAAATTTAAACATTTTTGAGTGGACTCCATATAGAGGTCAACCAAAGCAGTTCCCTGCCTTAAAGCTCCTCCTGTATCAGAAGCAGTCGCATATCCGTAAACATAACCATCAGTAGTAGTAATGTACATTCTAGTTCCATAAGGAATTATTTTAGGATTTACAGCCACAGTACCATAACTAGGAACAGTTCCGGTAGAAGTTTTTGCCCAGGGGTCTGCTGTATAAGCAGTACCTGAACCTGTTAAAACTTTAGAATATGATAAAGGTTTACCATTATGGTCAGTTATAGTCCCAACAGCACTACTACTTACAGGTTTAGATGGATTATTCCCTGTAGAAACTTGCACAGTTTGGTCCTTTTTCTTTGTACCGACTAAAATCACTTCATCTGTCGGCTGAACTGTTACTTTGTTTTTTATTTCTTCAGATTGTACAATTTCACCATTCTTAAGAGTCTCTTTTATAACAATTTCACTTTCGCCATTGACACCTTTAACTAAAACCTGGGTTGTGCCTTCGTCTAGGTAGTCTACATTCTTTCTTACTGTTTTATATGGGACATTTTTAGTGGTTATTTTATTTCTATAACCAACTCTTTCGATAGAAATTTTCATGTTATCTGTAACTATTGCAGATAAATCTATATCTATCACATCATTTTCATATAAAGGGATTTCTAAAAATTTAAGTGCTTCAGCGACAGTCAGACCCAGAGGAATACCGTATTCTTTGGTTCGCCCGTCAGCGGATATTATTACTTTTTGATAACGCTTTATAGAAATATTCATATTGGGTTCAAGATTTGTATGTAAATCCGGACTAACCTTGTCGTCTTCACCTAAAGTTACTCCCGAACCAGATATCGCATCAGAAACTGTTCCCATAACAAATTTTAAAGGAATATTCTTCCCATCTGCCGAAATGTTTACATTAAATGCACGTTTTATAACTATTTCAGTCGAATTATCAGGATTGTCGATTCTAAAAATTAAATCTTCCGGTTGTAAATTGATATTTGCTTGCTCTATTATTTTGTGGGTATCTGTATTTATTGTTACTACAGAAATAGAATTTTCACCATCATGGATATCAACTCGCTTGCTGAAAGCACCAACTGTAAATATTGAAACAAAAAGCAGACACCCCATCGTAGTTAATGCAACCAAACGTCTAAGTTGTCTGAAAATTTCTTTTTTGGCATTATCTTTCATTAACAATGTCCTCCTTATTGTTCACCACGTAAACAAAAAAACACTATTTTGTAATTTAATGTTTTAAAAGTAACACAGCTGTACATATATCAGTTTAATCTTAGTTTATTCAAAAAAATATATGTTGTCAAATCATTTGAAACAATTTTTTTGTGAAACATGACATAAAATCGTTAAATATAGGTTATGAATATAAATTTTATATTAGAAATAAACTGATAATTTTGCGTTTCTGTTTAACATTTCAAGAACAAAAGGGGAGGGCTTTGTACAAATCGCCGAAAATAATAGTTACAAAACAGTTACAATAGATTACAGTATTTAGATAATATATTCCGCAAATTTTCTTTAAATTGAAATTTATAGTAAAATAATTTAAAAACTGTAAAATATAAACTTGCTTTGTCCATTTTTATCTTATAATGCCAAATAAAAAAAGTAACTTTAAAAAATTTCTACAATTTCCCATTTTTTAAAGTTGCTTTACTATAAAAAGTGTATTTACAAAAGGAAAACAAATATTCCGAGGTCTGATGAAATGTGCGTAGATTAAGAGAGTTCCCACAATTTTTGCAGTATAAAGATGTTAAAATATATAATAAATAAAACATCGACGTAAGGCTACATATCAGTTTCGGCACTCGCTATGCACTACGGCAGTATAAAATATACATGAAAACAAATGTTCAAGCACACAAAGTGCCAGTGGTGTTTACTCTAAGCTCTTTTTTCCAAAGTGATAACCGAGCGGACCAGCTATACCGGCCCCCAGCAAAAAAGCACCCCCCAATACAGCGGCAGCTATTAACTTTGCCTTTTTCATTCCGCCTTTACTTTTTTGTATTATTTTATCCTGTATATCTTTAGGAAGTTCTGAAATATCAATCTCTCTTTCCATCAGATCCGGAGGTATCTCTGAAAGGTCAGCCTCCCGTTTGCCTACAAATCCTCCGAATATACCATCAAGTTCTGAATTGCCCAATTTTATCTTTTTTTCATTTGCGTAAGCTATCAGGCTATCAAATAATTCAGCGTCTTCTTCAGTGTACTCTATACCTTTTTGAGATAAAATTGCTTTAATCTTTCCTATTCTTTCTTCCTTTGACATAGGTTCGTTTTGCATTGTTGAAATTTCTTTGCGAAAGTCTTCGCTCTTTTGCAAATTTACAATTTTCTTTTCTTGCTCAGTTAATTTCTCATATTCACTACTATGCATAAAATCACCACCATATTTTAATTATTTTGATAAAATTGTTAATTAAACCATATATTACTTTACTATAGTAACATTTTTAATTAAAAAAATCAACTATTTTTATGAGATTTCAATATTGACTAAATATTTCCCATAAGCCCAAACATCATTATAATTTTTTACTGTTATCAGTACCGGTATTTCCATTGAACCACTCAAATCTTCTTTCCCACCTAAATCTATCTGTGCGGTTATATTTTCTGCGCTCATATATCTAATACTATTTGATGGACCAACTAATTTTACATCTATTTTATCCGTATAAACTTTAGTTGTTTTTCCCTCTGGAACATTTAAAAATGATATCTGATCGACGCAAAACGTCCTTTCTTTAAATCCTGAAGTATTAATAAAAACTTCTACGGAATAAATATTATTTAAACTTCGGCAACCATTTGGAAGGTCAATTTGTATACTCATCCTATTTTTTTGTACATTTAATTCACTAAAATCTATAGGGGCAAGCTCTATTGCCGTCATATCTCCTATCTGTTCCTCCGGTCCCGCTATTTCCAAAGAAGCAGGAACAGTCTTAACTATTGAAGATAAATTTAAACCCGATGGTGTATTTTTAAAATTGGGTTTTATCGATATATTTCTTCTCATCAAAACAGGAATCGTAACTTCAACTTCTTTTACCGTAGAGGAAATCGTTTCGCTTATAATTTGTTCTCCGTATGCATCATACATAATAATGGGAGATTTTGTTGTAAATGTCCCTTGAAGCTCTTGGTCAATATGTCCTTTTACGCAAATTTTTTTTATTTTTGAAATTTCAGATTCCGGACCCGACAATACAGCCTTTGGAGAAGATAAAACCGTAGCTCCTAAAAAATAATTGGGATTTGCTGAAAACTCAAACTCCGGTTCTATGTTAAATTCAGCTTCTCTGTACCTGTCTACCATAATAGTAACAAATGTCGGCTGTACTCCGGATGCAAATTCATAATTAGAAATAAGTCCGGTTTTTTTAGCTGTAAGTTCCAAGGTATATGTCCCGGGAGAAGTTATGGTACTTGCTGCCTGAGGAACCGTAATTAATATATCATCTTTGGTAACTTGTCCTACAATAACTTTGTTTCCAGATATATCAATTTGTGCTTTTATATCTTGTCCGCTGAATATCCTTAGACCATCTTGTACGGCACTTTCAGAAAGACTTATGCTTACCGGAATATCCGATATAGTTACCGGCGTACTGTCAGCTCCTCCGGCGTTTACTCCAATCCATATTGCAAAGGAAACAAAAACAGAAAATAAAAATACCAACTTATTGTCATAAAAAATTTTGTTTATACTTATTTTAGTTAGTTTCCCTTTTAACAAATCCCGCCAACTCTTCAACGTAATCACCCAGACCCTTTTGCATTAAGTCAAATTAAGGCTGTTTATCGCCTCTGCTCTTTTTTAATGTCGCCAAAAATCCTTTATAAGAAATATTATTTTGTAAAAGAAGATTATTAAGTGTATCTTTAAGAGTTTCTTTATCAAATCCTTGTTTTAATTTACCATTAACTGCAATAGAAATACTTCCTGTTTCTTCTGAAACAACAACTGCAACCGCATCGGAATTTTCGCTAATTCCAATTGCAGCTCTATGCCTTGTTCCAAACTCATTTCCCAAATTTTCGTTTCGGGTTAACGGAAGTATACACCCTCCGGCATAAATCAGTCCATCTTTTACAATCATGGCCCCATCATGTAAGGGAGCTTTATTGTAAAAAATATTTGATATAAGCTCTATTGACGGTTCAGCCTTTATCATTGTTCCCGTATCTATTATTTCTCCGAGTTTTGTTTTTCTTTCAAAAACAATTAAAGCTCCAACCCGTGCTTCCTGAAAAATCATCACAGAATCCGCAACCACGTTCGTTGTGTTCCGTACTCTCTGTATATATGTATCTTCATCGCCAATCATATAATTCAGCGACCAATAGTTCCCGAGTTTACTCCTTCCCAAATGTTCAAGGGCTCTCCTAAGTTCAGGCTGGAAGACAATCAATATTGCCAAAAAACTGAATTGAAAAAAATTACTGAGCAAAGTACTGAGCATCCCAAGCTTAAACTGTTGGGAAACCGCATATGCAATTAATAATATAAAGATTCCTTTTACCAGTTGTTCTGCACGTGTCTCTTGTATCAGCTTAATAAATCCGTATATTAAGAATGCAACTATAAGAATATCTGCACCGTCTGATAACCTGAAAGTGTTCATCAGACTTATAAACGTATGCCATATCCCCAATAAAAAATCCATAATTTTCTTCCTTCCACCCATAAGCTTTTAGCCTATGCAATAGAAATGCAAATAACATTAATAATTTTACCATCTCGAATTTAATATTCAAGTAAATTTTTATCTAAAAATCAAGTACATAATAGGCCTTGTCTGAAAAATAAAAAAACTATATATTGGGCTAATCCATAGATTATGCGAAGAAAACGGTTCAGAAACATAAGAATTTAACTTTTTAAATTGCTGAAATTTTTATACT
>CAQJOC010000082.1 GCA_948815685.1 uncultured Eubacteriales bacterium
ATAGATGATCTGACTTCTGAAATATTTGAATTAAGGCAACAAACTTCACCTGATTTTAATCGTTATGAAGAATCAAAAAAATATGATGCTAATTGGGGCTATAAAGTAGATGCTATTTGCCAGAGATATGAAAGCCTTATATACGCTTTCTCATACAAGATGTTTTTGTATGGGTTATTTTTAAATCTTAATTCCACAGAAAACAGCAAGGATTTGATTGCAAATAAAAAATAGTGAATCGGTAGCACAAAAGATGAAATTAATAGCTGATTTTATTGATAAAGAAGAAGATATGGAAACAAAACGGAGAATAGCAAAAAATATTGTTTTTAAGGAATATAAAAAAGAGTGTATAAAGCGTTATGAACTCGAAAACAGAGTACAAACAACCAATAAAAGAATTTTTTCTAGGCTTACTTCAAAGATAAAAATTTTGAGAAATTTAAAGAAAAGATAAATAAAAATACAAAAAAGTAAAAACTAAAAATTGGGAAATGAAAAGTGGAAATGTTCAAAGACTGTGATCAGCAGTAATATTTCTAATTGTGTTACTCATTTGGCTTGTCGCACAAAAATAGTCTTTGAAATTAGAAAAAGATAAATATAATTTTTAAAGATAAAGATTGTTGTAAATTACTGGGTAAACATTTACACTCCTTTCCTTATTCGTTATTTATCAATGAGTTGGTTTATTTTTAACTGCGGCTACCACAATAATACTCTTAAGATTTGGTGAGATTTTCAGACTTTGATATTATTTTTCTGTACTGGAAAAACTCTCTTATTTATTTTTGAATAAAAACTCTTTTGATTATCTCAAATATTTGAATGATTTAAGAAAATTTTAGGAAAATTTTAAAAAACTAAAGTTTTGTTTTATTGCTATATCTTTTATTTTAGCTAAAATAAATTCTTTTGTTTGGTAGATAAGGCCTAATAAATTGATAATCAAAGACTGTATTTATGCATAATAACTAAAAAATAAACACTTACTAAATTTGAGAAATATAATTATATAAGGGAATCCCCTTAAACAAATATTTTTTTGATTCGTTAATGTACATATCAATCATACCATCTTTTAATAATACTTGTATTTCTACAAAAAATATATTAAACCTTTCGCTAAAAGAATGCAAAATACCATCATGGTTTTCCAAAAATTTTCTCAAATGCTTTAAACTAGAGTCGGTGATTTTTACGTTTTCTCCAGAATTAGCACTGTTAAAAACATCTATAAATAAGTGCATATCTTCTCTGCAAACATGAAGATTCAGCCACCGAGAATTTTTATTTTCTATATTTTTACACAAATTTATTGCATTTTCTAAGATATCATCCATGGCTAAAATGAATTCTTTTTTATCTATACTCCCCAAATCATCGTCATTTATAAGACTGTAATTAAATTTTATATTATAGCGATTTATTTTTGGAATTTTACTTTTTACAAGCCTTTCTAGGCTTTTACTAATGCCGAGAGTAGACTTTTTACTATGCTTAAGGGTAAGTTTGTCGCATTTAATTTTTTCATCTTTTTGGACATATTTCCTTAAAATGTTAATTATGGTTTTGAAAATCATTTTTTCTATTTTTTTACTTTTCACATCAACAAAATCCTTTCAAAAAATTAATATTTACTTAAATATACCATAAAAACCACTAAACTTTTTATTCCCAGGACGTACCAATTTTTGGTTTTAGCATTTCCAAATAAATAATAACTATTTTTATTAGAATTTTGCTTTTAAATTGTACAGATTACTTGTCTGAAATATTATCGTTTTTATCGTTAAGCTCTTCCTGTTTACATTTTTCTACTATGTAAAATAAAAATTGTTAAGGAGTGGGTAGGGATTTCTTTTCTGAAATTGGTCCCTTATAAAATTTTTCAAGTTCACCGGGTTTAAATTGATTGAAGTTCTTTTCGATAAAATATTCAATATTTCTATATATTGTTTTAGGGATTGTGTCAACAATATCAGCTATAGGTGCAAAAATATCTTTATTAAGCTCTGCTCTTTGAGGATTATCATAATTTTTAAGTAGAACAGCGGCAAAAATGGCTTGTTTTCTCCCTATACCTCCCAGATTCATGTGTAGTCCTCTTAATATTTTTTCGAAATGCTCCATCTCTAATTTATGTTTTTCCACAGTAAAATATAGTCCGGAAGTTCCTTCGCCTTTTCTATTTTTAGCGTCCTCTAATGCTGTATTGATTTTAATTTTACTTTGCATTTTATTTATTTTTTTCGTATATTTATTTACGATTATGATTAATGCGAGGAGTACTATAGGGAAAAACAAGAATATATTCGACAGCATAAGCCTTGTGGTATCATCTAAATTTTTCAAGTTAAATTTTAAATAAATAGTCCATATAAAATACGAAATTAAGAAAATAGGGACCATTTTGTTTTTTGAAATTTGGCGAATAATTTTTAAATCTATTAATTTGGACTTATGGATTAAGAATAAAAGTATAAAATATGTTATGGTGACCGCTGTTCTCCAAAATAAAAGGTTTTCATCGTATGTGTTGTCTTCCGAGGTATCAAAAATATTGAAAAAAGCCAGAATAAGTACAACTATTTTATAGCTTAGTATATGAGTGCATTCTGTAATTGAACTTATAAAAACAGAAAATGTTAAAGGGAAATTCCATTCCTTAAAAGTTCTATTTTCTATCATAAAATACAGAAAAAGCAGCAAAGTGGAGATAAAGGGAATAATAGGTCCATTATTTATAGCCTTTATTGCCGATAAAATTATTGTATATGTAGTTAAAAAACTAAATAATTTGTTTATATTATAGTTTTTTAAGCAAACTTCTTTACCTTCGACAAAATATTTACTGAAACAAAAGAAGGCTGTACCAGCATATCTAACCATACTTACAAAAATAATTCCATAAAAAAGTGCAGTTTCCATTTGTTTTCCTCCTAATCTTATTATATCATACAACAAATTATACCAAAATTTTTAATAATTTTCTATATTTTGTACGATTAAATTATTTTTAATAAAATTATAAAGAACCTGTTTTGACATTTTATATTAAAACAGGTTCCTTATAATTTTTTATACAAAAGGATTTTTTATTAAATTACCAATCTAGTCCTCCACCGCCTGGCTCACAAAAAGCTGCCTTTATAGCTGTCCAAATATTTAGATTATTAACCGAGAAGCTAAAGGCAACAATACTTAAACTAGCTATAACTGCTGCTGCTTTTTTCAAGACATTTTTCATAATAAAGTCATTCCTCCAATATTTTCTAAATATATATTAATTTTAATATATATTTACTATTTAGTCAATCGAAATATAATATTTTGTACGCTTATATATTAATTAAAATTAAATTAATTTTAATATATACTAATTTCCAAATATATAATATATTTTTACCATTTATTACCACTATATTATGGGAAAATATATTCATTAATGCCCCGAATAATATAGCATTACAAAAGAGGAAAAAATTCCTATTAATTATTGGGGAATAAGGCTTCTCAACTAAAAACTCAACACTATTTTTATTATTCTAATGTATTATTGGGCTATTTTATTAAACCAACCTTTACTTTTAACTGTTGCTTCATGAAAACTCTCGAAACTTAAAGTTATTGTTGTTACTTAGAATATGGAGAACGCAGCCAGCTAAGAACAATAAAACGCACTCACATTATACGACTTTATCCCTAATATGATGCACGATACTACAAAGTAAAAATTATGTAAATAACCGGCGAAAGGTAAAATTTAAAGATAGATAAAAGTCAAAAAAGAGGAAAAACCAATCACAAACAAACTTTGGCAGGCTTTTTAATCCTACGATCTTTTTTGTTCTCTTCAGCAAATCATCCTATCTATTCTCAAGTAAAAACTTTCAAAAATGTAAATAAAACTATTGATTTTATGTTGATTTTGGTGTATTATGCAATATAAAGACGAATTTTGTCATAAAATATATAAATAATAAATAAAAATTAAGGAGAGGGTCATAATGCTGTTGACTAAAAAGGAGAGTAACCGGCTGTTTAAGAAAACTTTGGCGAATATATTGTCGATTTTATTTGCACTGAATCCAATTTTGCCAATTTTTCCGATGTTTGAGTGTGGAGAGGTAAATGCTGCGGATAATTCCAATTGGCGGGGAATATGGCAAACGCCTGCCAACTTGGTAGATGGCACTTATAATACCTCTGAAAGCGGCCAAGCTGGCTATATAAATTTCGGAAAGAGGCCGGAAGTAAAATACCGAGACGGAAGCTCTAACCAAGCCACTGCTTCTGCGGGCAAAATAAAGTGGCTGATAACGGGGAAAGATACGGACGGCAATATAGTGCTTTATTCGGAAGAGCCGCTGATGAGTGCAAAAACTTATGATTCCAATTCAAACAGCATATTTCACAATCGTTCGAATGTATATAGTTCGAGTAACTTTAGGAGTCAGCTACAAAGGATTCAAGCAAGTACTGACTATTTTAGTGGAGCGGAACAGGGAATAATGCTAAATACGACAGTTAACACCAGTGGCAGTGGTTCCACGACAGACAAGCTATATGGGCTTCATGCTGAAAACTCGGGAAGTAATTATAAGGACATTTATGCAGGGGCGAATAATACCTTACCGGTAAATGTGAAATATTGGAAGGGGTGGCATTGGCTCCGCACTCCGTACCCGGATAGCAGCATTCGTGTCCTCGTCGCGTCTCCCGGTAATTCTGTCGACGACCGCGGTGTAAGCGACGGTATCCCCGCCGCGGCGGCAGCTTCAAAATTAAATCTTTCATCTTTAATCTTCGCAGCGAACGCTGCGACATCTACTTCCGCCTCCGGCGGCAGTTCATTTGGGGCCTTATCTCCAACCGCAGTTCCTGAGTTCAACCTCAGAGTCAGTGGGGGTTCGATGGGCGGTACGGTTAGCGCCGATGCGGATAAAATAACATATACGGCAAATACGGATGAACGGCTCGTAGTTCTGGCACAGAGCACAAGCGGAGGAACTACATACCAATATGTAAAAGACGGTACAGGTAGTTCCGAAACTTTGAAGCTGAGCCTGCTCGGAGGTCTTACCACAGGCACAACCTACAGTGTAAAAGCCTGGACGGAGAAAAAGGAAAGTT
>CAQJOC010000083.1 GCA_948815685.1 uncultured Eubacteriales bacterium
TCACCCAGTTTATTACTGTTACATGGCTCATTCCCAATAGTCTTTCTATTCGTCTGAATCCAATTCCTTCTAAATAATATCTGAGTGCCTTTCTTTTTACTTCCATCGAATAGCCATTTGGCGTACTCTTTGTGTAATTACAACCACATCTCTTACATTTGTATCTTTGTACTCCATTTTTAAATCCGTTTTTTACTTTTTCCTCTCCTTCACATTTTGGACACTTCATTTCTATCACCTCTTGGTGATTAGTTTTCCTCTCTTTTTCTTTTCTATCCCTCTTTGCACTGCCCTATTAAGAGATAAATTTTAACATAAATTGTTTGAAAATAAGGTCAAACGATAGGATAGCTATGAACAAAATCATTCCCACATGGGATAAGGCTGTTACCGAAAATAAATTTTTAAAAAAAATTAATGCAAAAACAAAAATTACAGATACCATCACAATAAGAATTTTACGTTTTAAGTTCAAAGGACAAGATATTTCGTGAAGAAGCGTTATTTCCATGACACCGGTTAATGCCACACACAAGGTGGAATATTGGGAATAAGATAAATTAAAAAATCTGTAAGATAAAATACATAAGATAATATTTAAAATTATAATAATGGCAGTAGGAACAGAATGTTTCAATATATTTTTAACAAAACTATCTTTGATTCTTTCTGTATTTGGTTCCAATGCAAGAACAAAAGACGGGATTCCTATTGCAAGAGAACTGATTAAAGTCATTTGAATGGGAATAAATGGATATGGGGCTGAAATTGTCAAAAATAAAATTGCCAATGCAAAGGAATATACAGTTTTTACTAGAAAAAGAGTGGAAGCTCTCTGAATATTATTAATTACCCTTTGCCCTTCTGAAAGAATATCAGACATCGATGAAAATTCCGAATTTAATAATACTATTTGCGAAACAACACGAGCAGCGTCGCTTCCTTTTGCCATTGCTATACTGCAGTCCGCTTCCTTTAATGCAAGAACATCATTTACACCGTCTCCTGTCATAGCTACGGTATGACCTTGTTCTTTTAAGGCTTTTATCAAATCTCTTTTCTGAAGCGGACTTACTCTGCCAAACACAGTATATTTTTTAGCTGCCTCTTTTAATTCTCTTTCCTCTTTTATATCAGACATATCTATATAAGCGTTGTAATTAAGTATTCCTGCTCTTTTTGCAATACCGGATACCGTTATTGGATTGTCCCCCGAAATTACTTTTATATTTACACCTTTTTTATTAAAAAATGCCAGGCTGCTTTTAGCACTTTCCTTTATTTTATCATTAAGTAAAATTAGAGAAACAGGAATTAATTTTTCAGGAAGTTTTCCGTCAACGAAATAATTTTCAGATTTAGCTAAAATAATTACTCTATAACCACGGGACAAATTTTCGATTACTTTCTTTAAATCGTCGTCCATCTCTTTAAATATAAATTCTGCGGCACCGATTACATAGCTTCCACCTTTTTCAAAAGAGACTCCTGACCACTTCCTGTCAGATGAAAACGGCACGACATCTTTTACTTTTTCATTTTTTAATAAATTTGTTTTAAAAAATGAATTTTTATCCTTTTTAAACTTTCTTTTTAAGGCATTAAAAGTTTCATTTGAATCATTTAGAACAGAGATAATAAGTTCCATAATATGCTCTGTGTCAGATTCGGTAAATCCTTTTTGGGGAACTATCCCCGAAACGTCTAAAATTCCTTCAGTAATTGTCCCTGTTTTATCAAGACAAAGAGTATCGACCTTGGCGAGAGCTTCTATACAATATAAATCTTGGACCAAGGCATTGCGTTTTGAAAGCCTCAAAACGCTAAGGGCTAAAGCTGTACTTGTGAGTAAAACAAGTCCTTCCGGTATCATTCCTATTAAAGCAGACGTTGTCCCAACAATCGCCGGGTTTATGTTGTATGAAAATATTCTAAGTTGATTGAAAAACAAAAGACCACCGATAGGAATTATCGCAATAGATATAAATTTTATTAATTTTTTAAGAAAATTCATAATTTCAGAATTGCTTTCTTTTACATATTTTGCCCCTTTATAAATTTTAGAAGCGTAATTTTCACTTCCTACATGTTCAGTTCTCGTAAAGCAGTTTCCACTTGCAATAAAACTTCCGGAAAATAAACTGTCTCCTTTCTGTTTGTAAATTAAATCTGCTTCACCTGTGAGCATAGCCTCATTTACCTCACAACTTCCTTCGACTATTACGGCATCTGCAATTATTTGTGAACCTGCACGGTATTTTATTATATCGTCAAGAACAACATCCCTAGAACCAATTTCCACTTCCTTTCCTTCACGTATAGCTTTAACTGAATTTTCATTTATTAATTTAAGCTTGTCTATGGCTTTTTTTGCCCTAATTTCTTGAATTATCCCTATTACACAGTTACATATTACAACTCCCATAAACATAAGGTTTTTATATGAACCGGTATAAATAAGAGATAACGCTAAGACGAAATTTACAAAATTAAACAAAGTGAAGACATTTTTTTTAAAAATATCAAATATAGACCTTGAAGGAACCGAAGTGTCCGCATTAGAAAGGTTTTGCTTTAATCTCAAAGCGACATTTTCATTGCTTAATCCAAATATTTGATTTGCTTCTATTCTTTCGATATTTTTATAAATATTTTCCATAAATCCTCCTTGTCAAATATTAATTTTGAAATGTATATTTATAATCACATTTAACAAATCGTGTATTTCATTTTACAATATAAATTTACAATATTCGGTACACTGAGTAAATATTTTTTATATCCTTTTTGATTCCGTGTTGTCTTCCTTGAATTACTTTATTTACCTTTTATCTGCTTCCCTAAGTTATTGAATAATAAAATTAAAATACGCAGCCTTAATTTTAGTCTAATAATAGTAAATAAAACATTTAAAATAGACTTTCTGCGAAATCAAATTGAGACATTAAAAAGTTGATATTTTTAATAAATAGACTCTAAAAATTTGCAAATTTTGTCCATCCTAAATTTATCTATAACCCAATATTTTACCTTTTATTTATGAGTATTTTTTGATTTCGTAGGAGGTCTAATGCTTAAGCAAAAAAACAGACAATAGAAGCATCAGAAATAAAGCGAAAAAATCAATCTTTTACAGCTACATTCTTTTCACCTATTTGGTTTTTCAGCTCATTAACAAGGACATCATTCAACTGAACCCACATTTTCCTTGGAGCAAGTTTAAGACTTTTTTGGTCCTCAAAAAATATATAAACGGGAGTTGAACCTTCAAATATACTAAGCAAAAGCGTTGCTTTTTTATAGTTTTCACACGAGTTATTTTCAATTTTTAAATAAAGCCCATTTCTTTTTTTCTTTTCACTATTTTCTTTTTTTTCTTCTTGCCTATCTTCTTTTTTATCTCCTTTTACACCTTCTTTTTCATTTTCTTTCCCGGTATCATTTAAATTTTGAAACTGTGTATTTTTAATGTCGGGATTTTTGCATTTATAATCTTCTATTGAAGAAATATATTCACATATTATTTTTATTTCTCCCTCGTCTTCGGATTTTACCGTCCCTTTTACTACAACAATAGATTCTTCTTTTATGTATCTGCCGTACTCGGATAGTGCATTTGGAAAAACAATAGCTTCTACGCTTCCGGTTAAATCCTCAAGTTTTAAAAAAGCCATTGTAGTATTATTTTTCGTTGCTTTAAGCTTTACTGATGAAATTACCGCAATAATCTTTACTTTGGTCTTATTTTCATACCCATATTCCGAATGTGCAGAACAAATATCAACTATTTTATTGACTGTCGGGCTTTCTATCTGTTCAGAATAATCCAGAAGAGGGTGTCCGGATATATACATTCTGATAATCTCTTTTTCCATGGCAAGAAGTTTTGTCCTTGGAAATTCTTCTAAGTTCGGAAAATCTATCTCTTGACCTTCATCTTCATTCATTAGTCCAAAAAAACCAAGCTGCCCTTCAATATTCTTTTTTTTGTTTTGCGAAAGGTCCTCCACTACACGTTCAACGACGCTTAGCATTTGTCGCCGGTTTTGTTTAAACATATCAAGAGCTCCGCTTTTAATTAAATTTTCAAGAAGCCTCTTGTTAAAATCTTGACCATACATTCTTTTACAAAAACCATAAAATGAAGTAAATTTTCCGTTTTCTTTTCTTTCGGTTATAAGTTTATCTATAAAACCGTCTGAAATAGACTTGACCGCCCCCATTCCAAACCTGATTTTATTCCCCGAGACTGTGAAATTTTTCTCACTTTCGTTCACACTGGGCGGTAAAACTTCAATCCCCATTCTCCTACATTCAGAAATATATCCGAATATTTTATCACTAAAATTAAAAACACTGGTAAGCAGAGATGCCATAAATTCTTTGGGATATTTACACTTAAGCCAAGCTGTCTGATAAGATATAAATGCATACGCTGCCGCATGAGATTTATTAAATGCATACGCTGCAAAACTTTCCATTTGAGCAAAAATTTTTTCGGCAATCTCTTTGCTGACTCCTCGTCTAAGGCATCCCTCGACTATTATTTTTCCGTTATCATCCGAGAGACCATTAATAAAAATGTTTTTTTCATGTTCCATGACATCAGCTTTCTTTTTTGACATTGCCCTTCTTACTATATCTGCTCTGCCTGCGGAATATCCGGCTAATTCTCGGAATATTTGCATAACCTGTTCTTGATAAACTATACATCCGTATGTAACATCCAATATTTTAGAAAGAAGTGGATGAAGATAAACTATTTTTTGGGGATTGTGTCTATTTTCAATGTAAGTTTGAATAGAATCCATCGGACCCGGACGATAAAGTGAAATTACAGCGATGATATCTTCGATTTTTTCAGGTTTTAGCTGAGATATCACACTTTTCATTCCGCCGGATTCAAATTGAAATACTCCATCCGTATCACCATCGGAAAGCATTTCAAAAACTTCTTTTTCTTCCTTAATACGATTAATATCAAAATCAGGCTCTTTAAGCTTTATCATTTTTTCCGCATCGCTTATAACCGTTAATGTCCTAAGTCCCAAAAAGTCCATTTTTAAAAGTCCCAGTTCCTCCAGGGTCGTCATGGTAAACTGGGTGGTGATGGTGCCGTCAGACGCTCTGGAA
>CAQJOC010000084.1:0-1203 GCA_948815685.1 uncultured Eubacteriales bacterium
TAGTGAGTTGAAATTTTTAAATTTTGTTAGGAGATAATTTTATGAAAAAAAGTACGTCAAGTTTAAATGCAAAAAAGAAAATTTTGGCTAAGGCCATTTTGTTTGGGTGTGCAATTTTGTGCCCTGCGTTAATGTTTAATAACGTCGCCAGCCCGGCAATGTATGATGCACCGTTTCCAAAAGACGACGAGCAAATGAAGGGATTTGCAGAATATGAATATTCTAAAAACTCAGCGCAGCATGAATTCTTTGAGACTTTGGATCCTGACTACAAAAATGACGAGATATCCGCAAAGATTGAATGTGCAAAAAAACATTTTGAGATATTGAATATGGAGTATCAATATTTAGCCTCCCCTAAAGAATATGGGCGCAGTGCAAATTCTGATTGGAAGTTAGACTACTTTAAAAAATATGGGCACAGTGTAAATTCTGATTGGAAGGCTGCACAGCAAAAATACAACGATGAACTTAAAAAATTACAAGAGAGAGCTAGGAATCATAAAGAATATCGTGATGACGATTGCGATAAAGAACTCAATTTGAACCGTGTACAGGTTGAATATCCAGTAAAGAAATAGACCTACCGGTTAATATAATTATTATTTTTTAGTGAGTTGAAATTTTTAAATTTTGTTAGGAGATAATTTTATGAAAAAAAGTACACCAAGTTTAAATGCAAAAAAGAAAATTTTGGTTAAAGCCATTTTGTTTGGGCTTTCAATCTTAGCCTCAACTACAACTTGTTGTGATAATCGCGTTTTCGCGTCTTTTAATCGTAATAGCAAAGATAACTCACTTCATTTCGCTACATTAGCTATAATCGCCAATGAGGACCTCCCAGATATTGCAGGCTTCGGATGTTACCCAAACGCTAAAGATGAGGTTCAACAATCATTTTCGAAGCATTACCAAAATGTTTATAATATATACGATGAAACACACAAGAATTTAGGAAACTATATTCCTCCATCTAAAAGAGATGAGGCAGAAACTGTTTTCAAAAATTTTGGCAATGGTTTGCTCAAAGAAAAACAGAGGTATATTGACGAAATTAATAGCTTTAACGATAAGGTTAATGAGTTCAATAAAGAAGTAAGGCTGCAAACAAGGATGCATGGCGGGGATTACCCATCATACGATGAAGATTATGCAGCTATGCTTTATGAGAATTTGGAAAATAAATCCCAGCTAGACCGAGAT
>CAQJOC010000084.1:1222-5096 GCA_948815685.1 uncultured Eubacteriales bacterium
TACAGTTGGGGTTATACAATAACAACGAGGAATATAATCAGTCCGTAGAAGCAATAAATAATGGTAAAAAGCTTTCTCCAAAGAAAAAAGAAGAACGCTTAGAAAACGCGCGTAAAAAGCTTGAAGAAGATAACACCAAAGCACAAAATGAATATGATTTAAAAATTGCTAAAGAAAATCAATATTTTAAAGAAAATATTAATGAATTAAATGAGCAGGCTTCTAAATATGTTGATTGGGACTGTGAAGGTATCGCAAAAGACCCGTATTGGGATACATTTTTGGATTAAATAAAACCTATTAGGAGATAATGTTATGAAAAAAAGTATGTCAAGTTTAAATGTGAAAAAGAAAATTTCGGTTAAGGCCATCTTGTTTGGGTGTGTTCTTTCATTTTTGTGTCCATTAATCGGCCATACCGTAAGTGCTAGTTTGCCAGAAGATCCAGATAAAATAAGATCTATTGCAAAAAATTTGTATTTGTCACCTTTAAATCAAAAGCAAAATGAAAAATTTGAAAAACTCGATCCTACTTACAAGGAGTCCTGTATAAAATTAAATGCTGAATTTTTAAGCGAAAAATTTGCATCCGGTAACAGGTGGAACTCCGCCTCCGAAAATGAAAAAGATCTAATAAGAACAAAAGTTCTCAGTGACTCTAATAAATTAATCAAAGAACTTGAATCCGAAATTAAACGTTCGCAAGCACGAGCTATGGAAAAGTATTATGATGATGACTGCGATAAAGAAAATAATCTTAACAACATAGAAGTTGAATTCCCAGAAAAATAGATCTGAAGCTGGTAGTTATACTTCGTACCAATACTTTTGGATGTAATTGTTAGTATTTTTAAAAATTATTACGATAATAAAAAGGGCGGTAGTTTTTATGCTACCGCCTTTAATATTTCCTGATGTAAACCCTTACCCCTTCTTCTGTGTTAAACAGTTACAATAATAATCAACAATATTGGAATTATCTTCCTCTTCCTCAGAATCATGAGAGCCTATGCCTATATTTATATTCCCATATTTATTAGTATCCACATCGCTTGCTTTAAGACCTGTATCAGTATATAAACCGTTATAAGAAAAGTAATACGATGGATATTTTTTACCATATTTGTCGGTTAAAAAACTGTCCGAGACATCATCCATACTTTCGTATGGCGAAACATCTAGAGTGTAGCTTTTTGTCTCTTTCGTATCTTTATTAAGTACAGTAAGATCTACTTCTTTTCTTTCCGTTATTGCTTTTTTTGTTTCCTCATAAACTTTATCTTTAGGTCTGTCTGTGTCATTGGTAACAATAAGCATATCGTCAGATCCTGTTACTTTCTCAGTATAAGTATATGGGCTTATCTCTTTTCCGTTTTGATAATATTTCAGCTCCTCTTCTTCCCCCTGAAGTACTGAGTTTTTTATAAGTTCATTCTTATCAATTCTGCCAAAGCCATGGACTTGAAAGGGCTCATTTGGGTCATTAGGGTCATAAAACATGTAATTATTTTTAGAACGCCAATAATTATTGTTTGAAGCTTTTGCACCCATAGCACTGCTTCCTACCGCCATAGTTCCAACTAACAGTATCGATGAAATCTTCTTTATTCCTAACATATTTTTCATTTTTATTTCTCCTTTATAAATTGATGTCGGCTCCCGTTCTGCTAAGCAAAACGCTTTGCAAATGGGGTATTAACCATAAATACTTTTTTAAATTTTTTATTGTGGAAGAGCGTTTGGATCATTACTAGTATAAACAATAACGCTATTATCTCCATTTACGTTTTCATAATCTCCAAAATTTTTGTCTTCGTCCACTCTCTGGCCATTAATAAACCTAACTTGATGTTTACCTGTTTTTAGATAAGGATATTCATATATTGGTTCCTTCCGATATACGTTATCCTCTCCCAGTTTTTCTTCCTCTTTACTGTCAAGATCAACACGTTTTTTATTTACTAGTATTTGACCTCTGTCGTACTCGGTCTCTTCCCAAACTTCATCAGCAGGCTTATCGGGGTTTCCGTTAACAACAATAAGCATATTACTTCCATTTGGGTGTACATCCCCAATACGAGTGGATTTCGGTATCTTTTTCCCATTAAAAATAAACCATTCCCCGTTTCCTTCGGCAAAACGTTCAACGCTATCATCAGAATTTTCATAGCTCTCAATTGTTATTCTACTTTCCCCGGTTTCCTCACTAAACTCTAAAATAGGAATATCTTTGTAATTATGGCCTTCAGGGTTTGCTCCAGAGGCTAAATTATAGATTGTCATACTAGGGCTTCCTTTATACGCAGCCTTTACAGTCATAGAGCTGCTTCCTATCACAATAGTTCCAACTAACAATGCTGAAGAAAGTTTCTTGATTTTTAAGATATTTTTCATTTTTATTTCTCCTTTTTTGATACAAATTTTGAATAATCCATTGCTTAAACCTAAATTAATTTGTTTTTCCGTATTTTAATTAGCTTTTTCAGACACTCCCTCATTTAAATTTCTGTTTTTCTTTTTCTCAATCAACTCCCCCTAATATTTGGGTGAATTATAGCACAAAGCTATTTAAAAATCAATTCTTTCCCATAATCTTGCTAAAATTTTGTTACTCAGCTAAACCTGTGAATTGCCTATAATAGTTACCTTAATTATAAAACTTCATATCCTAATGGAGCAGAACCACACCTCCTGGTACCGAATTTAAATCGATGCCAAGTTTTATTGGTTTGTTTTTTGTCGTTACACAAAAATGAACATAAAACGTTTTATTAGTACCAGATTGTTCAGTTTTACAGAGCGAAAAGTTGGCCACATGGCAACCAAGAATCGGCGCATTTTGTACAAACATTTTAGGAGGGGCATTAAATTTGGAAAACGATCTACATCTTAGCAAACACGAAAAATTAGTGAATTAAGACAAAAACACAGATACTTATTCTTATATTTTAGGAAAAATATTTGACTTTTCATTTTGTTTATAGTATAATATATGCAAATTAAAAAGGAGGAGGATTTTTATGGAAGATAGAAAAAAAGAAATCGAGGAATTTTATCGGCAAATACTTTCGGATCCTAAATCGAAAGAAAGAATCGAAGATAAGGCGAAGGAAATCGCAAATGAGGAAGATTTAAGACAGTTAATTTGCGAAGAAATAATGCCGCTTATGAAGAAGTTTAATGTGGACTTTTCGGCACAAGAGCTGCTCGAGTATGAGAAAGAAATGCTAAAAGAATTATCTGACGAAGATTTGGCAAATGTCAGCGGTGGCCGGGGAATTGCAATTAAACCACTGCTCGGTCTTGGAATTATGGCTTTTTCCATGTTTGCTGGAATGGGCCTAGAATCCTTTGCAGCTAGAAATGGTAGGAAAGGAACGGGCGGAAAACCCGGTACATCACAAACAGGCAAAGGGTCATCATCAGAAAATGACGATAACGATGCTAATAATGAAGAAGAGAGCAAACCGACAACGAAAAAAACGACAAGTAAGAAAAAAAGGCGTTTTAAACGTCGTAATAAAGCAAAAAAGGTTAATTCTACTTCTACTGAGGCAGAGGAAAATCTAAATGAAACCAATATCGACGATGATGACAACGATAATAATGAGACAACCATCAGCGTTACCGACGACAAAAACACATCAAGCACAGATAATAGCAGTGGCGATGAAAATCAAATCTCAATGGCTACGAATAGTAATGACAATGATTATGATGATGGAGCAGAAAATAATAACATAGATGAGGACAATATAAACCAGAATAGTGATGGTAATAATGAAGAAGATAGCAAACCGACAACGGAAAAAACGACACGTAAGAAAAAAAGGCGTTTTAAACGTCGTAATAAAGCAAAAAAGGTTAATTCTAC
>CAQJOC010000085.1:0-4046 GCA_948815685.1 uncultured Eubacteriales bacterium
AGTACCCTTAAGCTTTGGCAAGCCTTCCGTACCTCTTCTCTTTTCTCTGATCCTCAAACTGCTTTATTGTCTGTCCTTAAGTAAAAATTCTCTCTCTATCTTCGGATCCGCTTTTTCTTACCTTTTTGTTCAAGGCTTTTATTCAATTATATACCGTAGATTTGTTTATCTTCATTATCCTTCCTACTGTTCTTCCGCTATTCCTTTCGTAAAATGTTTGTATTGCTTTCCTTTTGAATTACTAATCATAATTTAATTCTCTTGTGAACGTTTTTCTACATTTTTTGCATTGATATTGCTGTTCCCCATTCGGTTTTTCAGCTTTCCATATTTCTTCGTTCCTACATCTTGGATATTTTATCATATTATCTTTCTTTTAGATAATCTCTCAATAAATGAATATTGACAAAGTAAGGTATTGGTATTATAATACTTTAGGAATTAAGTATTTTTAAGAATGAATTTGTTCTTAAAGTAATGTATCAATTAAATGAAATCCTAATTAATAATAAGGAGATGTAATTATGAAAAGAACTTATCAGCCGAGTAATATACACAGAAAAAGGACTCATGGATTTAGAGCTAGAATGGCAACGGCTAACGGCAGAAAAGTGCTTGCGGCCCGTAGAGCAAAAGGAAGAAAAGTGATTTGTGTTTAGCTTAAAATCGATTTTAAAAGTATGGGAGAATTTTTTATCAATAAAAAAATAGAAATTCAACAAATAATGTATATTTATTAAACATAAAAAGACATAAAAGCAAAAATTGTTATTTTTAAGATAATATTTAAAAGTTGTTTAATATTAATTATTTCAGAATTTTGTGTTTTGCTTTGTGAATTTTTATTTTTTCTCAATACTATGTAAAAATAAATGATACCGATTGTGGTTACGTATATTATGAAATAAAGTAACTAATAATTAAACACATAATTGGTTCATTTTATAGGAAGACAAAATTTATTTTATAAATTTTATTAAAAATAATTGTGAATTTTTTGTTGATTTGTTACTAAATTAATATTTTATATTATCATAAAATATTTTGGATAATATAAAAACTTTTGTTTATAAAATTAAAATAATAAATTTCTAAAAATATAAAATTATTTTCTTTACTTTGAAAAAAGTTTTTTCTATTTTATAATTCTAATAATATTTTTGATTTCTTATTTAATTTGTTTTCTTTATTTGTTTTTTAGTAATATGTTCACTAATCATTTTTTTATTTGATTGCAATTTTCATTTTTTTAGTTAAAATTAAAGAGGAATTTCTCAAATGAAACGGATTGGTTAAAATTCATCGACTTAATTTTCGATTTTAATCTAGAGTTTGGTTTGATTTATCAAGTTAAATACAAATTATATTATTTTTTAATCCAGTAAATTGTTATTTTTATAAGTTAGAAATGTTTTAATAATACAAATCAATAAATAACTTTCTAAAAAAGTAATAAATTATATAATAATTATAACATAGATGAAAATGAATTATAAATAAAAAGTAAAAAGTAAAAAAACAAAGAATGGTTTAATAATGAATAAAATAGTGACTTTGAATAAAAATAAAATGTTTCAACGTGCTTTCAACAGAGGGAGGCAGTTTGTTTCTCCTGTACTGGTTACATATGTCATTAAAAATAGAAATAATGGCAAAAGAGTTGGAATTGTGACCAGCAAAAAAATAGGTAAAGCTTTCAGAAGAAACCGAGCTCGAAGGGTGATTAAGGAAGCATATAGGCTTATTTGGGATAAAATTTTTTTAGGTTATGATGTCGTATTTGTGGCACGTGGAAAAACTCCATTTGTTAAGATGGGAGATGTGCAAAAAGAGATGATTAAACATATGAATAAGGCTGGGATACTGATATGAAAGTTTTTTTGCTTTGCTTATTAAAGTTTTATCAGAAATATATTTCTCCATTAACTAAACCACATTGTAGGTTTATTCCGGTTTGTTCTTCTTATGCAATTGAAGCTGTAGAAAAATACGGATGTAAAAAAGGCATATTTCTTGCAGTGAAACGAATACTAAGATGTACTCCCTTTTCTAAAGGAGGATATGACCCGGTTCTTTAAAAAGTATGTTTTTAATAAAATATTTTATTAATTATAAATATAATAATTTATTTTGGAGGGGCAATAATTGGGATTTATTTTTGATTTTTTAGGTAGTGTTTTTGGGTATATTCTTTGGTTTTTCTATGATGCGTTTAGTAATTATGCTATTGCAATTACTTTATTTACACTGCTTATTAATATTATTATGTTCCCAACAGCAATTAAAAGACAAAAAATGATGGCTAAAAATGCTCGTCTTGCTGAAAAACAGAAAGAAATACAAAAAAGATATGGAAAAGACCGGCAAAAATACAATGAAGAACTTACAAAGCTATACCAACAAGAAGGGACAAGTCCATTCGGTGGGTGTTTTTCGTCAATGATTTTACCTCTTATTCTTTGGGGAGGGATTTTCGGGGCTGTAACAAAGCCATTGCAGAACACTTTACATATTTCTCAAGAAAAAATTTCGCAATCAATTCAGTCAGTTTCGGAATTGCCTGAGATGAAAGGAAAATTGAATTCCGGCTATGACCAGCTTCAGATTGTTAGAATGTTCAACGAGATAAAACCACATTTAACCGTATTAAATGAAAAAGAATTAGCCGATTTAGAAGAATATAGTTCCGGTTTTGATTTTTTGGGGATTAACTTACTTAATAGACCAAATGCTTCCTCATTTAAAGAAATGTTATGGATTATTCCACTTTTAAGTTTCATAGTTTCAGTAGTTTCTATGTACATTACTCAAAAAACAAGTGGTAATAATATTCAAGCACAGGGAGCGATGAAAGCAATGCCATATATAATGTTTCTTTTTCCTGCATACATTGCATATACAATTCCTGCAGCAGTTGGACTGTATTGGATATTAAACTCGCTTGTTGGGATGTTTCAAAGTATTATTCTAAACAAATATTATAATGTTTTAACTCTTAATGCTAAAGATGAAGCTGTTAGATTTGCAGAGATAAAAAAATTTGACAGTATGGTAAAGCAAATAAAAAATCCAAACGAAATAGTTTTTAATAATGATAATATTATTCCCATGACAGGCAAACGAAAAAAGAGTAATATTTGAAAACATATTAAAAAAATCAAATAAAAAGAAGGAAAAAGGGATAAAAGGGGAGTTATCCATGATAAAAGAAGCGTTTGCGATTGAAGAAACAGTTGCTTTGGCGAAAAAGAAAGCATGTGAAATTTTAGGAGAAGATGAAAAAGAAATCCAGTTTGAAATTATTCAAAATCCAGAAAAGAAAAAATTTGGATTATTTGGCGGAAAAATGGCTCAGGTGCGTGCATTTATCAAGAAATCTAAGGCAGAAAGAGCAAGAGATTATATAGAAGAAATACTTTATTATATGGGAATGGAGCCTCTTGAAGTAAAAATATCTGAGGAAGAACAGGATTTTTGCACAATAAAAATAACCGGAGACAGTATTAAGTATATAGTCGGAAGACATGGTGAAACTTTAGATGCAATCCAGTATTTAGCAGGATTTGCAGTAAATAATAATTTTAGAGAAAGATATTATAAGGTCAGACTCGAAGCCGGAGATTATAGGGAAAAAAGAAGAAAATCTTTAATGGCTTTTGCACGAAGAATGGCTTATGATGTATTAAAAACCGGAGAAAAAATTGACTTGGAACCTATGAGAGCATATGAACGAAAACTTATTCATGCTGCAGTGGAGAATATTGAAGGAATAAAATCTTTCTCAGAAGGAGAAAATGAGTCTCGCCATGTTGTCATAGTTAAATTGGAAAAATAATTTATAAAATTTTATAGCGTGTTCACATAAAAAGATAACAAGCAGGCAAATATATGACGTAATGGTGATATGAAAACAAATAAAAAATCTGATGCCAACCGAAAGAAAATCGGTAAAGATATTAAATCAACAGTTTCTAAATGGATTATTGCATATAATAAAAAATGGCATGAGATTTGGTAGATGGACAAAAAGTGTAACTATACAACGA
>CAQJOC010000085.1:4056-5084 GCA_948815685.1 uncultured Eubacteriales bacterium
TTTTCAATCGCTTGAAAAACAGAAAAATACCTTTTTCTCCGTGCGGACATACCTCATTGACAATGAATTTATCTACATCACATTCATCTACATAGAAAATATCTGTGTTTGTAGTCATGGATTTGTACATCTTTTTATCAAATTTTCTGTGTTTTTCTTTGTCTTTTTCTATGCAAAAAGGTTCTCTTTTTTAAGCGAATTCCAACGTACTTCAAGGCATCGAATGCTATAGCAGACTAAATCACTAAAATTTTTGCAATATCTAAAAGCATCGCATCTGGGTGTTTTTCAATGGATGCTTTAAGTTCTTCGTCATAAAATTTTGCCATTGGTCTCTCTCTTGACTATTTTCCCAGACTTCCTGTTTCATTTAGAAGGCTTTTCTATGCCTTAATTGAACTTACGCTTACACCTAATTCCTTATGTACTTTCTCATAAGAATTCCACTTTGACAGATATTTTGAGGCCATCCCTCTTGTGCCTTTTTAATAAGTCATTTCTCTATTTTATAATATTATTTTAAATCTGAATAGCTATATATTTATGCTAAATTTATCCACGTAAGTAATCTTTTCAGATGGGATATTTTTAATTTGCTCTAAATATGCCTTTACTTTTTGTATGTCCTGCTCTTGATAGTAAATAGTCTTTTTTTGTGTGATTTTGTATCGCCAATAGTGTGTAGTGAATGACAATTTCACTTAAACCGAATGTCTCCACCATTTCTGATTGGTATGTATCTGTATGTTTTGCCATGTATGCCTTTAATGTATCTAAACTTATTTTTCTATAGCTTCTATGAAGTTCTTTCTTTTACAAGTTTACTGTTTTTTTATACTGTCTTTCGGAAACACCGCATAATACACATCAATAATTTTCGAAATGCAAAAAGAAAGAATCAGAGAAAAAATCGTCTCACTTTTTACCATAATGATGCTGTAATGGCAAATAAATTTAAGGTAACACCTCACAGAGTAGTAAAATAAGAGAAAAAGTGATAAAATAAAAATATGGATAGACAAATAAAA
>CAQJOC010000086.1 GCA_948815685.1 uncultured Eubacteriales bacterium
CAAAAAGTTCTTTTTATTGTTTTGTGTACGTTATCAACGGCAACGAATATAACTGTATTCTATACTATTGATAAACATCCATAGGTTAGTAATTTTTTTATTTCATGCTTTTTTTTCTCTTCAAGGGTAAATTGTGTAAGATTTGAATTGGAAATTTCAATTTTTAGACTGTCAAATGATAAAGTTCTGTTATTTGGATAAACCCTTAGGCCACTTGCCAATCCCGAAATGACGGTATCCGGCATGACACGTACAATTTCTTTCGGCATAAAAATTCTGTCATCTTTTTTTCTTTTTGTTGCTATCTGAGGATACTCGCCTGTAAGGGCCAAAAACAATGAAGCTGTAAGGGAATAAACATCCGTGCTTTGGTCCATATCATATATTTCCACATATTGCTCCAAAGCTGAACACCCGTCATAAAGCTGCGGTTCCAGAGGCGAATTCATTTTTCTTAAATCTTCCATTGCAAAACCTGTGAGTCTTATTTTGCCTGTATCTTCAATTAAAAGATTTTCAGGAGAAATTCCCAAATGTAAAACCCCTGACTTATGCATTCCGCTTAAAGCCGATATCAGAGGCATAAACATAAGTCTTACTTCGTTCCAAGGGATTGCTCCACCTTTTTGAGCTACAAACTTATCAAGGGATACTCCATCTATCCATTCCATTATAATATATGCTGTGTTATTTTCTTTAAATATGTCATATATTGCACAAAGTGCCGGAATATTTCTAAGTCTAGCCACTGATCTAAAATATTTTAAAAATTTTTCAAATTCTTTTTCAAACATTCCCTTTTTATAGGACGATACTCTGACATTTATAAAATCCTCTCCCCTGCTACACAGATTTTCAGGAAAGAATTCTCTAATATAAACTTTGAGACCTTTTACCTTATCATATCCTATATAACTAAGACCTTCACCATTTACCTCAAGTCCTTTTCCTATTATGTATCTTGACCCTATGACAAATTTTTTCGGTAAAAAAGGAGTTTCCTGAGCTTCACCCCTTTTTTCTCCACATTTGGAGCATACATATTCGTTTTCAAGGTCATTCATACATCCCATACAAAGATTATCTAAAGTTTTCATACTATCCCTCCAAAAAATAAATATCTTTTTTTATTTATTTGATTTTCTTAATTTGTTCTACATTAGACCCCTTTGGAAATTAAATTTAAAAGGTTAATATTTTTCTGGAATAACATGGTTTAAATCTAATTATTTAAACTATTTGTGATTTTTAGTCTTCTCAAACTTTTATCTATAAATTATTCTACCTGATACATTTTTAAAATTTTATATTTTATTATCTATAATTTAACTTAATTTTGATTTTGAAGTATATCTATTATTTATACCGTAATAGTTGTAAATCCTATAGACTTCAGCTAAGCCATAGAAGAGCTCAATTAGATATTGCTTACTAAATCTTATAATAGCTTTGGTATTTTTTGGTTTTACTGTTTTGGTAAATTTGCTTTTTCAACAATGATAACTTATTTTTCTTTGTATTTTTGAAACTTCAATTAATATTAAACTTAAAATTTGTCGAAATCAACCGTTTTTTTTAATTTTATAAAATATTTATAGTTTTTTTTACTTGTTTTTTAATTAAAGGACTTGGAAAACTGTCTAATTTATCAGTGCCTTTCAATACCAACGTAGCTTTAAGCTCGCAATTTATAACGGTAAATATTTTTTTTAGCTGAAGTTCTATAACTTCCAATCCTCTGGTATCCTCAGAACCACAGGAAAGTAATAATATCCCCTTTTTCTTTTTGTTAATGGGAGGTCTGACGTTTAAACTGAATCTTTCGGAAAAATAGCGTTGCATTCTATCAAGAACTGATTTCATGGGGGCCGGAAAAGAAAAATTATATATAGGTGATGAAAAAATCAATAAATCAACTGTCTTTAAATATATATCAATATCATCCATATCTCTAAATATGCATCCTGCAATTTTTTCGCAATATCCACATGCTATACAGGGAGATACATTTTTTTTATAACAATCAATTACAGTGAAACTGTACTTATTGGCAGTTTTAATAAATAAATCAAGCAACTTATATGTGTAACCAAAAGCATGAGGCGAAGAAAACAGTACCAATCCTTTATTTTCTTTTGCATTTTCATCACTGTGTTCAGAATTATTTTCTTTTAACGTAATTTCTAAATTACTTTTCAAATTTAGAACTCCTTTCCGATACCACTACTTTCTCTGTTTATAAAAACACTCTGAATAAGCCCTATACCTAAATAAAGGCAAGCAGCAGAAGAACCCCCTGCACTGAAAAATGGGAGAGTCACACCCATAACAGGCAACAAACTTAAACACATTCCTAAATTAAATACAGTTTGTGATAAAATCAAACCGAAAAATCCAAAACATATTATTGTTCCAAGTCTATCGCAGGATTTTTTTGCTATTACCGCTGATTTAAGCAAAATGAATAAAAGTAAAAGTAACACCGCTATACATCCCATAAAACCTAATTCTTCACCTACAACCGAAAATATAAAATCACTTTCCTGAATAGGGACTGCACCATTTGCTACTCTTGGGCCATTAAATAACCCGTATCCACTTAGTCCTCCCGATGCTATTGAAAGTTTCCCCTGTATTTGCTGATATCCCATATTCAAAGGGTCCGATTCAGGATTAAGCTGATTTATAATTCTTTGTTTTTGGTAATCTGCCAAAACATATTTCCAGGCCAGAGGCAACATAAGAATTCCCGAAGTAAATGCCAATAAAAAGTATCTTATCTGAACCCCCGAAATAAATGCCATAAAAATTGCCATACATAAAAAAATTATTGCTGCACCGTCATCTCCCTGTAAATGTGTGAGTATGACAGGAACAAGTGCGTGTACAAGTATTCCCAAAATATGCTTTAAGGAAGTTATTTTATTTTTTTCGATAAGGAAATCAAGATGTTTAGAGAATGTTATAATAAATCCGATTTTTACAAGTTCTGAAGGCTGAAAAGTAATTCCCCCGGGAAATTTTATCCATGCTCTTGCATTCACCCCCGAAGAACCTTCTACCGTTATTCCGAAAAACAACGTATATACTATAAATAGTGCACAAAGTATCCCAATTACGATAGCTTTATCTGCTAAATCTCTATAATTGATACTTTGTAGAATTATTGCACTTAAAATACCGAAAGATACCGCGGTAAGCTGTACAATAAAATAATTTGCTCCTTCGGTAGAAACACTTTTCATAAGCACAAGGCTGAAACACGATACCAAACATATGATAAACCAAAGAAGTTTGTCACTTAATCTAAATGATGACAATAAATTTTTAAAAAAATTATACAATTACTTATCTCCTTAAAATGTCACATTTAGAGATTATTTACACAAAATTTTATTTTGCTCAAAATTATAATATAAATTATATAAAAGCCTTAAGACTTTAATTGCTATCCCCCTACTTAGCAAAATAAGTTTTATAGCCCGAAGATTCAAAAGCTTGACCCTAAAGTCTTTTGTGTAAACATAACTCCAATATCTTTTCTTTTATTATGTCAAATAGCATTGTAAAAGTAAATTCAAAAAAGTTTAAAGACTTCTTTCCAGCTTTTTTGAGATTAACACACCTTGACTTTGCAGGAGACCTAATGGGTAAAGAGAATAAAAGAATATAGAATATTTGGAAAAATGTTTTTGTTTTTAGAATTTACATTTTTAAAGGTATTTCACTATATTTGTACTAAAAAATTTGTCGGTATGATAAATTTTAATCTTTTTTATTATATCTATATATATTATAATTATAAGTATCTGTAGAAAAAAAATCTAAATTTTCAGTATAATATTTTTATCAAAAAACAGGAGGGAATTATGCAAAAAAATAGGGTTAAGGTCACTATCGCAGGTTCTTCATATATGATTTTATCCGAAGAAAATGAAGATTACGTTCGTTCTGTTTCCGAAGAAATAGATAAAAAGATAGAAAGCATTAAAAAAAGTAGTTCAGATATTTCCAGTCTAATGGCGGCGATTCTTACTGCAATGGAGTTTTGTGATTTGTATAAAAAATCTATATCCACATCGTCGGAATTAAATGTTAAAAGCCAAAATTATATAAACGTTAATGAAAAACTTCGCCTGGAAAACAGCGAACTTCGGAAAAGGATAAGTGACCTTGAAATGAAAATAGGTGCTATAAATATTAAAAACAGTAATAGAATATAAGATTTAGTATATAAAATATCTGGTATTTTGAAATAAATAAGATTTTTGTAGAATTTTTGAAATTAAAAATATAAAATAGTCTTATTATATTGAGAATTTAATATGTAAATGTTGAAAATCGTGTTGAAAGTGGGGAAAACTACTGCTATTTTACGATTTTACACATATATTAGTTAAGATTTCTCGTATATTTTTGAAAAAAACGTTGATTTAACTTAAAAATGTTGAAAAATAAGGTGAAAATGTGGAAAAGAAAAGTCAAGATATAAAATCATTAAATTTTGTTAAATTATCTCAAAAAGCACAAATACCACAAAAAGCAACCTCTGGAGCTGCCGGCATGGATTTATATGCGTGTATAGACGAAGATATCGAAATTCAACCGAGTAATCTTGTGAAAATCCCTTGTGGGATTGCAGTTGAAATTCCCGATGGGTATGGAGCGTTTTTGTTTGCAAGAAGTGGACTTGCCGTAAAATATGGAATTACTCTTTCAAATGGTGTCGGCGTAGTAGATAGTGATTACCGCGGAGAAATTTGTGTTGGGCTTTGTAATGTCGGAAGCCAAGCGTACACTATAAAAAATGGAGACAGAATTGCACAGTTGGTTATATTAAAAACTGAAAATTTTGTTCCCGTTGAAGTGAATAAGTTAAATGAAACACAGAGAGGAACCGGAGGATTTGGTTCTACGGGGAAATAAAGGTGTATAGTAAAAAATATGGTTTTTCATTAGGTTCAAATTTATGAAAACCAAAATTTTGAAAATAACTAACCAAAATGTGAATTTTTAAAGATACATTTGTACCTAAAATTGATTGAGCAAAAAGTCTATTTTAATTTCGATGGA
>CAQJOC010000087.1 GCA_948815685.1 uncultured Eubacteriales bacterium
ATAAATATAAAGGTTTGATAATGAAATTTGGTGGAGGCTACTGCTCGCTTTAGAAAATTTTGCTTTCTTGGGAAATGTATTTAGAATTAGATATTATGCAGTTTTTAATTAAAAAAGCATCTTTTGAGATTTTTCAACAAGGGAAGTCCGAAGATGCTTTTTTAATTTTATAACCAAATAACTAAAGGTTTTTACCTAAGGACAGACGAAAAAGTTCTTATATATTTTACGTTCCACAACCGTACGTATCTATAACTTGTTTGATTTTTTTAATATATTTCTTTCGGGGTTACCACTATGAAGCTTCAGTCTATAATTTTTATTTTAAATAGTTTTGAATATAAAATTTTAGCAATTATACTCAAAAAATATTATAAAATATCCAAATAATAACTTGACAAAATAATTAATTTTGTGTATTTTATAAATAAATTGGAAAGGAATGGTGTATTATGTCTAATTATAAAGATACGCTTTCAAAATACAAAAAAGCTCTTAATATCGTGAAAAATAAGGAACAATTCGAAAAAGCGTCGATGGCGTTTTTGAAAGAAATAAATAAAAGTATAAAAGAGGCGGATAAAACCAGTAATTTACACACTAATTTTGTTGTAAAAAAGGCTTTGGATCCTAAAAATGGGATGGATTACTGTAACCAGCATGGTCTGGGACTTGATAGCCAGCTAGGGGCTACAATGGAACTTGGTCGAAGGGCTATGTTAGCACGTGATAAATGGACCCAAGTGGGGGGGGGAAAGTTATATCAGATATGAAAAAACTTAAAAAGGCTAGCGGAGAACTGACTAAATATTTGGCCTAGGGTGATTGGTACGGTGTCTGTAATATTCTGGCTTGGACGACTGAATGCGATCCGACGGCGATCATGAAGTATTGTGGTCTTGGAGGAGTGAATTACCGTGGACAGGATGGAGATGGTGTGCTTGCTGTTGTAAGTCAGAATGCTGGATTGGGTGCAGAATTCAAACTTACTTATGAAAAAGTTGAAAAACAGCTCTTCTTTGATAAAAAACAGAATACTAAGGGTTTGGATGCGGCGGTTTCGGCACTGAAAAACAATGCTACTAAGTTTCTTAACATGCCGATAATGCCGAAAATTAAGCAATCTTTTTCCGGTGGAATTTCTTTAGATTCAGAAAATGAAAAGATTAAAAATTTAAAAGAGTTATATTCTTTGTTGACCAAACACCCGCCGAAAAATGTTGATAAGGCTACCTTGGATGCAGTACAAAGCATTGCTGGAGATTTAGAAGCAGAAGCTAAGAAATTTGTAAATGCCCACCGAAGATTGGGGCGGCTACCAGTTGAAGTTCTGGTATCTGAGGTGGTTAAGGCCAGAGAGACACCAGACTATGATGCTACCTCGGGTGTGCTGAAATGGATGAAATCAGATCTTGAAACATATCGTAAAGACTTTATGAAAAAAGTGATGGTGGCTCAGAAACAATTGAAAACTAAAGGAGTGGACATAAAAACTATCACAAGAAGAACTAAAAATACAATAAAACAAAAATTGGCTGTTGAATACTGGAACTATGCATTGGATATTGATTCTCTGAACTATATGAGAGACAACTGGGTCGGGAGCGGAAATTTCTTGGATACGGGAGCTTATGGGCATGCTGTTGACGAAGCTGATATAACAAAAAAGGAGCTGGAATCATGGATTGGTGCACATACTAGAATTGTAACTCTTGAACAGGCTAAAAAAACTTTTCCAGCTCTGTACGGTTTCCTTAATACCTGGCGAAGTACTATACAATTTTGCCGGACTAGTGACGAGTTATTTAAAAATTGGGCTTTGGCAGCTAAAGAAATTGAGACGTCTGCAAATCAGTATGGTTCTCTACTTGATAGCCTCATTTCTGCAGCTGAGACTCGGGGGAAAAACTGGAAGCCAAAAGAAAACATTGACAGACTAAAAAAATTGAAAAGCAAATCTACCATAGGGTGGTCTGAAATCAAAAAAGCTAAAAACAATCTTACACCCCAAAATATTGAGGATGCGATTAAAACTGTATGTTCCAGAAAAGATTGTGATGTCGGAGAAGATATCGTAAAAACATTATGTGAAGAAGTTAACTCGGTGGCGAAAAAATATTTGTAAATATTGTATTTTTTATTTTATTTAAGATAAAATATGTATAATATCTATTTTTCATACGTTATAATAAACATAATGGAAGTTTTACCTTTATGTTTTCATTAAAAATTAGGTTTAGGGGAAATTTATATGTCAATAAAAATTGGTATAAACGGATTTGGCAGAATCGGCAGATTGATTTTTAGAATTGCAGCTCAAAATCCGGAAAAATTTGAAATTACAGCGATAAATGACCCGTTTGTAGATGTGGATTATATGGTTTACATGGCTAAGTATGATACGGTTCATGGGCGATTTAATGGCACATTGGAAGCTAAAAATGGTCAACTTATTGTAAATAATAAAGCTATAAATGTTTTTTCCGAAAAAGAACCCATAAAAATTCCGTGGGGCTCTGTTGGAGCTGACTATGTGATTGAATCTACAGGGGTATTTTGCAAAAAAGAACTCGCATATGACCATATAAAATCCGGTGCAAAGAAAGTTGTAATTTCGGCACCGGCTAAAGATAAGGAAACTCCGACATTTGTTTGTGGGGTAAACCTAAACAAATATTCAAATGACATGGATGTTGTTTCAAATGCTTCGTGTACAACAAATTGTTTGGCACCTCTTGCAAAAGTAATTAACGATAATTTTGGAATTATAGAAGGACTTATGACAACTGTCCATGCAATGACCAATACCCAAAAAACTGTAGATGCGCCATCGAATAAAGATTGGAGAGGCGGAAGGGCTGCTTCCGGAAATATAATTCCATCTTCGACAGGTGCCGCAAAAGCTTGTGCTTTGGTTATTCCCGAGTTGGAAGGAAAACTTACAGGTATGTCATTTAGAGTTCCGAGTTTAGATGTTTCTGTAGTAGACCTTACTTGCAGGCTCGAAAAAGAAACAACATATGAAGAAATTTGTACGGTCATAAAAGATGCATCCGAAAATGAAATGAAAGGGATACTCGGTTATACAGATGAATTAGTCGTATCTTCTGATTTTTACTCGGATTCAAGAACTTCCATCTTCGATGCAAAGGCCGGGATAATGCTAAATGAGCATTTTGTTAAATTGATTTCATGGTATGACAATGAATGGGGATACAGTAATAAGGTATTAGACCTTATATCTTACATGGACTCTGTAAGTGGCTAGAATCGTTTTATTTTATCCTTTATTTTAATTTTCTTCCTATTTTTCTTGTTATTTTGGACAATTAAATAACGAAATTTTAACTCTTTTGAACCTACACTTTTAAAGTTGTCGGGTAGTTTATGATTTTAAATATTTTATGGATTTATGAATTTTCAGAATTCTATTGATTATGCTGAGAAGGTGTGTTTTTGCAACCTGAAAAGTCAAATAAAAAAAGTAATCCAAAGAAAACAAAACTAAAAAAATTTTATCCTAAGATTTTTTCTTTGATACTATTGGTTACTACGATTGCCGTTTTTTCAATCGCAAACAAAAATAAAGAAAAATTAAAAAATAATACGGATATTAATCAATTAGCAGAAACTTCATCACAAAATGTGAAAAATACGGACATAGGCAACCTCCATGGTCAGGAGAAAGAGTTAAAAAAAGAACTGCGTGCGGTATGGATTCCTTTTATGGATTTACAGGTTCAGGATTTTAATGAAGAAAATTTCAAAAAGCATTATAAGGATATATTAGACAAAGTAGAAAAGATAAATTTAAACACGGTTTTTGTCCAAGTAAGACCATTTAGTGATGCTCTCTATCCATCTAAATTGTTTCCCTGGTCACATATTTTAACCGGCAAACAAGGAAAGAATCCGGGTTTTGACCCATTAGCGTTTATGATTGAGGAAACACATTCAAGGAATATACAATTTCATGCATGGATTGTTCCTATGAGAATAAAAAACACACATTTTCCTCAAGATTTGTCAGAAATGAATCCTTGTGTCAAATGGGAAAAAGAAGAACCTGAAAAATTTAAAAAATATGTCGTAAAAACTCAGGAGTACGAATATTATGACCCACAGTATGAGGAAGTAAGAAAACTTATAGCGGATGGAGTAAAAGAAATAGTAGAAGCATACAATGTTGACGGAGTAAATTTTGATGACTATTTTTATCCTGCAAACAATTTATGGGTCGACGGAAAATTTACAGGATCTATGGAAAAAATAACTCAAGAAAAAAAGGATGAAGAAAATCAAATAAGAAAAAAAAGAAGCGAAAGCATAAATTTATTAATTTCAGAAGTTTATTCTTTAATAAAATCAATTAAAAGTGAGGTCCTTTTTGGAGTTTGTCCTCAGGGGAATTTTGACAATTTGGAAAAAGCTGGCGTGGACGTTATGACATGGACAAAAAATCAAGGTTATGTAGATTACCTGTGCCCGGAGATATACACGAATTCTGAAAATCCTGTTTTGCCTTTTGAAAAGGCTGCTTCGGACTGGAGAAAACTATGTTCTGATAAAAAAATAAGTCTTTATGCCGGTTTGGGACTTTATAAAACCGGGACAAATGAATATGACAAAGGAAGCTGGTTAAAATCCGATGATATAATAAAAAATCAGATAGAACACTTAAGACGTGAAAATTATGATGGATTTGCATTATATTCAAGTGTATATTTAGATCGACGTGAGAATCAGATTGAGGTACAAAATATTATGAAAATTCTTAGCTAAAGTGTGTTAATACGGAATTTTTGAGAACAAAATTTAAATTAATTTAGCATAATTTTATTTATTACAAAAAATTATAAAATAAGTTGAATAAAAATAAATTGAAAAAAATTTTAAAAGTTTAATTTCTATCTTTTTAGCCAATTTATAAATTTAATTTTTTCCCGGGATATTTTTTCTTACATATAGGGATTTTCTGAAAAATAAAAACAAACTATATATTTTATCCAATTCATATATAAACCGAAAAAATGAATACAGAGACAGAAGAGCTGAAT
>CAQJOC010000088.1:0-217 GCA_948815685.1 uncultured Eubacteriales bacterium
ATTTCCCTCTTATAGTTTCCATATCACCAAGAAATTTCCTTATTATAAGTGGAGCTTCGTCGAATATTTTTCTATTCATAAAACACAGCCTCTTAAAACAATAAAAATTACCTACTTAAAAGATAATCAGGGGTCAAATTCGAATTCTGGTTCAAGTTGACGAAAAATTTACCATATCAAAAAACGTATTATATGTAACTTTTTTAAACATTACAAA
>CAQJOC010000088.1:270-4995 GCA_948815685.1 uncultured Eubacteriales bacterium
AGTCTGTATAGAAACAGCAGAAGCTGCAATTTTAGTGGCAGGGGTAGAAGGATTCGAACCCTCGGCACGCGGTTTTGGAGACCGCTGCTCTACCAACTGAGCTATACCCCTCCGGTACAGTTTATGATACAGTATACTATTCTACCGCTTTTATGTCAATCATAATTTTAAAAAGGTATAACTGTTCCTGTTTAAAATAATCCCTATGCCAGTTTTAATAAAAAATCTCACCGCTTTATAAATATCTTGTTTACTTGCTTATCTTTTATTATTCCTTTAAAAACCCTAAAATATATGAAATTGGTTACGCATCAAATCTAAAAATCTTCTTACTGTTCAAAGTTATTACTTTAGGCTATTTTAAATCGGAATAGTTATAATGCAAATAGAAATATTTATTCCCATACGATATTTTTCGCTTTTCCCTCCCTTAGGGTTTATATTAAAAACAAAATAAATGGAAGCTAATTGAAGCATTAAAAAGCTCACATTTTTTATAAATAGAATCTCAAAATTTGCAAGTTTTTCTATTTTAGAGTCATCCATAACCCGACATTTTAATTTCGCAAGGAATCTAATATTTGATTGTTTCTTAAGTTATCTCAATATACCTTCATTTGAGATAATCAAATTTATTGTTTGACATTGTAAAATCATGGTGATATAATATAAATATATAATTGAGTTTTAGAGGAATAATTATGAATATAAATATAAAACAAAAATTAAATATTAATTGGTATAGCTACTTTAGATAACTCGTATTTATGTTTGATTTAAGTCATCATAGATACGAGGAAATGGAGACTTCCATTTAAATATCTGTGGTGGCTTTTTTAATATTTGAGAAATTTATATTATTAAGAGCCTACGGATAAAAACCTAAAGGCTCTTATTTTTATGTTTATATAATTTGTTATGCCGGAAAAAGTCAATTTGGTTAAGTCCCAATACAACAAAAATGTCATTTTGATAAATTAATTTGTTTTTTATATTTTCTTATTTAAAACTATAAAGCCGATTTTTATACTAATTTTATATTTTAACCCAAAAAAATATTTTTTATATTACAAAAGGAGAATTAATACATCATGAGAAAAATTTTTATTTGCTATGATGACCGATTTATAAAGTTAATTTATATTTATTTAAAAAAATTAAAAATGTAAATATCAATTTAAAGGAGAAATGAAACATTATGAAAATCAAAAAAATATATTTATGGACACTTATAATCGCCGGTATATCGATATTGGGAATAACAATAAAAAATAAAAACAAAGCAAATGTGGTAAATGATTGCTATAAAATAGGAATTTTACAATTCATAGAGCATGATTGCTTAGATGAAGCAAGAATCGGATTCATTGACGGTTTAAAAGAACTTGGATATGAAAATGGTAAAAATATAGATTTAGATTATAAAAATGCATCCGGAGAACAATCGAATTGTATATTAATGGCAAATCAGCTTGTAAATGACAATAAAAATCTAATATTGGCGATTGCAACTCCCGCAGCACAAGCAGTAGCAAACTTAACCGATTCCGTACCTACTCTTATAACCTCTGTTACCAATCCGGTGGAATCAAATTTAGTAAAATCCAATGAAAAACCCGGAAGAAATATAACGGGAACCTCTGATTTAGTACCTGTTTCAAAACAAATCAGTCTAGTAAAACAGATTGTTCCCCATGCTAAAAGAGTTGCAATACTGTATTCATCGAGTGAAATTAATTCAAAATATCAAGCTGATATCGCAATAAAAGAATGTGAAAAATTAAATCTTATACCTATAATTTATACAGTATCTCAATCTAATGAAATTCAACAAATAGTAGAATCTATGAAAGGTAAGGCTGACATAATTTACGTTCCGACGGATAATTTGGTTGTATCAAATATGCCTTTAGTATATGAAACATCTGTTTCATTTGGTATACCGATAATTTGCAGTGAAGTCAACAGCGTAAAAAACGGAGCTGTCGGAACTTATGGAATTGATTACGAAGAGCTTGGAAAGCTTACAGCGAAACAGGCTGTAGATATTTTAGAAAATAAAGATATTCCTCAAAACATGCCTATTAAGTGTTTAAATGAAAATAAGCTACTTTTAAATAAAAATTCCATCGAAAAATTAAATTTGAAAGTTCCTGATGAGTTAATGAAAATTGCAAAAATAATATAAGGAGATGATTTTATGCAAATACTGATATCGACATTTTCACAAGGATTAATTTGGACAATTTTAGCTTTAGGGGTATTTATAACATTTAGGATTTTAAATTTTGCGGATATGACGTCTGAAGGAAGTTTAACGCTAGGCGGAAGTATATGTGCAATTTTAATAACAAACGGAGTAAATCCATTTATAAGCTTATTGATTTCGGGCATGGCTGCTTCTGTCGCCGGTCTGGTAACAGGAATACTTCATACAAAACTTAAAATACAACCTATTTTATCGGGAATTCTTACAATGATAGCTCTATATTCAATTAACATTCGAATTATGGGGAAAGCAAATCTTTCTCTTTTAGGTAAAAGTACGGTCTTTTCAAGACTGGAAAACGGTGTTCCTTTTTTAAAAGAAAATTTTACATTATCAACATTTATCATAGGACTTATAACCTGCATTATTTCAATTTTAATCTTAAATTTATTTTTTAAAACTCAATTAGGTCTTGCAATACGGGCGACCGGAGACAATGAACAAATGATGAGAGCTCAGGGAGGAAATACGGATTTTAAAAAAATCTTAGCCTTAATGATTAGTAACTTACTTTGTGGTATAGCTGGTGCTTTAATAGCTCAAAGTCAAGGATATTCTGATGTAAATATGGGTACGGGAGCTATCGTAATAGCACTGGCATCAATAGTCATAGGTGAGGCATTTATAAAATTGATTGAATCAAAAAATAAAATCTTAAAATCTTTAATTTGTGTAGCTTTGGGTTCCATATGTTATAGAATGATTATTTTCTTTGTACTTAATTTAGGAATGAATCCAAGCGATTTAAAACTGTTTACAGCGTTTATAACCGCTGTTTTATTGGGAGTCCCTCATATAAAAAAGATAACCACAAAAGGAGTGAATCGTAATGCTGCAATTAAATAATATTTGCAAAAAATTTAATAAAAATTCATCGGATGAAAAGCTGATATTTGAAAATTTAAATTTACACATAAAAAAAGGGGAATTTGTTGTTATAGTGGGCGGAAACGGTGCAGGCAAATCAACACTTATGAATTTAATTTCCGGCTCAATTTTTCCCGACAACGGAGATATCTTTATAGATGGACAAAATATAACAAATCTACAAGAAAATAAGCGAGCAAAATTTATAGGCAGAGTGTTTCAGGACCCATTAAAAGGTTCCGCACCTAACTTGACCGTTGAAGAAAATTTGTCTTTAGCTCTTTTAAGAGACAAAAAAAGAGGTCTCGCTTTCGGAGTTCACAAAAACAAAAGGGCTCTTTTAAAAAACGGACTAAAAAATTTTAATTTAGGTCTTGAAAATAGGCTAAATGCAAAAATGGGACTGTTATCCGGTGGACAAAGGCAAGCAGTTACGCTTTTAATGGCAACGCTTGTAAAACCGAAAATTCTACTTTTGGATGAGCATACTGCAGCACTTGACCCTAAATCAAGTGAAAAAATTCTGGAATTGACTGAAAAAATTACCTCTGATGAACATATTACTACTTTAATGATAACCCATAACTTAGACGATGCAATAAGGCTTGGTAATAGACTAATAATGTTAAATAAAGGCAAAATACAATTTGATGTTTCGGGAGACGATAAAAGAAGTCTTTTAAACAGTAATTTATCTGACATGTTTAAAATATAGTCATATAGACATACAGAACAGACTTTATTCTAAATTAATTTTTTAAGGTTAATATTTCCATAAAATTAACCCTTTTAACCTAATTATTTTAAAGAATTTTAGATTTTACACTTTTATCTATGGAGTACTTGTTTTGACTAAATTTCCCAAACTTTGTGTTTTTTCCTTTAACCATAATTTATTTTGATGTTGCGCGAAATATGTTTTTGTTGTTTTTTAAAATTATATATGTGTTATTTTTAAAAAGATAAATTTAGTGAAATTTAATAAATTTACATTCTTTTAAACCAAATTATACTTCACTTGAACGAAATTAACCCATAAGTATTGCAAAATTGTAATTTTTTGTTATAATATATTAAGAAAGTGGATTTTGTAAGTAATAATTTTGGAGGAAAAAAATTTGATAAAAAAAGAAATGGTAAGAGAGGATAAAAAAGTTCTTACGGGGAAAAAATTATTTCTTAAATTATTCCGCAAAATTATTCCTCTATCCGGTTTATTTATTTTTGCTTCTACTGTTTTTCGCTTAAATACCAGAACATATGGTTTAGTTCTTTATTATGAAGGAAAAGAAATAGCAACTGTTGAAAATGAAGAGACTATAGAAAAAGCAAGTCATATGATGAAACAAATTGATTCTTCATATGAGTCGTCCGGTGAGATCATCCAAAACATCGCAGCTCCTAAATATGAATTAAAAGCAATTGATCAACCTGTTTGTGGTTCTGCATCTGAGATAAAAAATAAAATAATATCAGAAGCTAAAAGCGAAGTTGTTAATGCTGTAGGAATTGTTATTGTTTTAATTGAAATGCAATTTTTGTGAAAAATCCATCAATTTGGAGCCAAACCCAATGATGAAATTCATCAC
>CAQJOC010000089.1 GCA_948815685.1 uncultured Eubacteriales bacterium
CAATATATTTTAGTCTTATTTTAGTCTTATAAATTATGCTACTTTAGCTCTTTTTTATTTTTCAAACAAGCCCTAGCTCTTATATAAATATAGGAAAGTTTTAATGGAAAGAAATATTTTGCACAAAATTCGAAGGAGAATTGAGGAGCACATATGCACATGGACTGATTATTGATAAAAAACTTTTAAAACTAATAAATGACATATACTTAATACCGAACATTCTTTTGATGAAGAAAGGCATATTAAAGTAAAAATGAAACGAGAACAAATTAATGAACGCAGGATAATTGCGGAAGCAAAAAAATTGGGATTGACGGTTACTATGGCAATCATTTATCTAAAAATTTAAATATACACTTATTTTTTAGAACAATTTTTTTATTTCTTTTTTGGGAATTTTTTGCGTTAACTGTTTTTAATTTATAATCATCTGTTTTGTCTTAATTTGTGTGATTGGTTTTGTATTAATATATTTTTCCTTGGAATGAACTTATCTACATCGCATTAATTCACATAATAAATATCTGTGTTTAAAAACATTACCTTGGATATATTTTCATCAAGTTCTCTCCGCTTTTTTGGGTCTATTTTTGATTTTTGCACCATTTTAAAGGTTTTGAATCAAAATTAATTTTCATACTTTTACCTTAGATTGACATTTTACTTTTTTGAATTTCTGTATATAATAATTATAAAAAGATTTTTAAGGAGGATTATTATGGGATTTTTAGAAGATATTTTTATAAAAGCTAAAAGTGCAGCAAATAATTTGGGGACGAAAGCAGGGAAGACTGTTGACGTTTGTAAATTGAACGTCGAACTTGCAGAGGCTAAAGCTCAGCTAAAAAGTAAATTTGAAAATATCGGTAAGGCTGTTTACAGCTCAATGAAATCCGGTGAAAATATAGTCGAAAGTAAATCATTAGAAAGCGAAATTATAGAAATAGATAAGCTTTATTGCAGAGTGGAAACTTTAAAAAAAGAAATTGCTGTTTTAAAAGATAAAACGATATGCAAAGCCTGTGGTTCGCCCAATTCTTCCGAAGACCTTTACTGTGGAAAGTGCGGGCATACATTGGAAATACGCTGTACCTGCAAATCGGAATCAAATAATGAAGAAAAAAATGCACAAAGTGAAGAATGTGAATGTGTGAATTCTTCTGATGATTGTAGCTGTCATTCAGATTGTTCATGTAGATTTAATTCATCTGATGAAAATGATTAAAAAATTTTTATGAAAATTATGGATTTTGGAAAATAACAAGGGGAAAACTCTTGATTTTTGAGAGTTTTTCCCGTTTGCTGTGTCACAAGCATATAATATAGTGTAACCCTATTTTAAGAGAGTGCCATAAAATCGGCTAATAAAAAAATAAAAGGCTTTTACTTTGTATTACGCTTGAATTATCAATTTTAACTTAATAAATGCATTTCCTATCTTTTAGGCACTTTCTAAATAAAAGAAGGAGGGATTTAAAATTGAAAGAAGTTTATCTTGACAACAGTGCAACTACTAAAGTATGTGACATGGCATTATCTGAAGCGACGGAAATGATGAAAGAAAATTATGGAAATCCTTCTTCCGGCCATTTTAAAGGCTTACAAGCCGAAAATGTGCTTGACGAATCAAGAAAATTAATCTCAAAAACAATAAATTGTGATTCAAAGGAATTATATTTTACATCAGGCGGAACCGAATCAAATAATATTGCTATTTTAGGAACCGCATCGTCAAAAAAGCATCTGGGAAATAAAATTGTCACAACCTACATAGAACATTCTTCTGTATTAGGAGCTATGGAAAACTTAGAAAAAAAAGGATTTAAAGTTGTATATCTAAAGCCGGATAAATATGGAACGATATCACCATCTCAGCTTGCAGAAGTAATAGATAGAAAAACAATTCTTGTCAGTTTAATGTTTGTAAACAATGAAATTGGCTCATTTATGCCTGTTAATGAAGTCAAAAAAATAATAAAATTTAAAAATTCACCTGCGGCTTTTCACTGTGACGCAGTACAGGCTTTTGGGAAAGTCCCTATAAATGTAAAAATGCAGGGCATCGATTTATTAAGTATGAGTGCTCATAAAATTCATGGCCTAAAAGGAGTAGGTGCTTTATATATATCAAAAAATTTAAAACCCGAACCTATTTTTTTTGGTGGCGGACAGGAATCCGGAATCAGTCCAGGAACAGAGCCCATGCCGGCTATCGCAGGATTTAAAGGAGCTGTTTGGGAACTAAGTCAAAATAAAAATGCACAAATTAAAATTGCTGAAATTAATAAATATTGCAGGCGATTGCTTTCCAATAACAATAATATAAAAATTAATTCTCCTCCAAACGCCATACCCAATATACTTAATATTTCTGTTAAAAGGATAAAGTCTGAAACCATGATGAATTTCTTATCTTCTCATGGCATATATGTCTCAAATGGTTCCGCATGTTCAAAGGGAAAAAGAAGTCATGTTCTTACTGCCATAGGTCTTTCCGATGATTTAATAGATTCGTCAATCAGGATAAGTTTTTCCAGATATAATACAAAGGATGATGTGGACTACTTGATAAAATACTTAAATGAAGGAATCAATAAGCTCATAAAATTTTAAGGGAGTATCAAAATGAAAGAAGTAATATTGATAAAAATTGGAGAAGTGGTACTTAAAGGACTGAATAAACGCAGTTTTGAACATCAACTTATAAATGATATAAAAAACCGTATCAAAAATTTCGGTCCTTATGAGGTAAAGTTTTCACAATCAACAATTTCCATAATGCCCTTAAGCGAGAATTCCCCAATAGATAACATTTTACCTTGTGTAAAAAAGACTTTGGGAATAGCCAGCTTTTCAAGGGCTTTTTTATGTAATAAAACTTTAGACGATATAAAAGAAACACTTCTTGAAGGTTTAAACAGTGCTTTAAGCAATGCGAAAACATTCAAAGTTGAATCCAAACGTTCCGATAAAAAATTTTATTTAACTTCTCCTCAGATATCAGAGGAGATAGGTGGATTTATCCTTGAAAAATTTCCTAATTTAATGGTAGATGTACATACCCCCGAAGTAACAGTAACAATTGAAATCAGAGATTTCGGTGCATATGTTAGGTTAGATGCAGAGAAAGGTGTCGGAGGGCTCCCCGTAGCTTCAAGCGGAAAAGCTGCTGTTTTAATTTCCGGCGGAATAGATAGCCCCGTTGCAGCATTCATGATGGCAAAAAGGGGAATTAAACTCACGGCAATACACTTTGCAAGTCCTCCTTATACAAGCCCACGTGCAGAAAAAAAAGTTGTTGAACTTTTAGAAAAAGTCTCTGAATTTTCCGGAAATATAAAACTTTTTGTGGTACCATTTACAAAAATTCAAGAAAATATCAAAAAAAATTGTCCGGAAGAATTTTTTACTTTGATAATGCGAAGAATGATGATGAAGATATCTGAAAAAATCGCTCTGAATGAAAGCTGTGAAGCTTTAATTACGGGAGAAAGTCTTGGTCAAGTTGCAAGCCAAACTTTACCTGCAATATCTTGTACAGACTCGGTTGTATCAATGCCTGTTTTTAGACCTCTCATTGGAATGGATAAGGAGGAAATTGTTGCTGTGGCAAAAAAAATTGAAACATATGATATATCAATACAACCATTTGAAGATTGCTGTACGGTTTTTGTCCCTAAGCATCCTAAAACAAAGCCTAAAACAGAAAAGGTGGAAGAAGCCGAAAATAAAGAAAATTGGGATATTTTTATAAATGACGCTCTTCAGAATTTAAAAAGAATTGATATTCAGTAAAACTCTATTGATTAATTTTTTATCTATGGAAAAAATAGAACGGACAAGAATCTAAGGTGGAATTAAGATGGGGGAGATTAAAAGGTAAAATTAAAGCAGAAATTCCGATTCCGCCTTTGAGAACTCATTAAACAGATATACCAAATTTTAAACTTTTTACTGGCTGAAAAGTTTTGTCTGTTTCTAGGTTGTTTACTTAAGGCAACGCCACATAAAGGGAGGCTCACGTCTTTGTGGCATATCTGCAGATATATTTTCCACCATATAGTGCAAAAATTTTTTTGAAATACGAAAGTATTACTTCAAACTTTTTGTGCAATTAAGCGAAAAATTTACCTCACATCTGGTACTACAACCTTCATGCGGTTTTGCCTTAATAAAATAAATATTAAAAATTAGGGTTGTGAAAAAATGAAGAATTTCAAAAAAATTTTTATATTATCAGCATTGATAGTAATTTTTCTTATTTCTTTGGGCTCTTTGACTAAATTAACTATAATTGACCCATATTTTAACCGAGAAATAAATGAAGAAATTAAATCTTTTTATCAAAAAAACGCAGAGAGTCCTTTAAAAAAACGTTTTCAGGAGCTTGCATTTATAAATGATGACATAAAAGGCTGGATAAAAATTGACCATACCGTTATTGATTATCCAGTCCTTCAGTCAGACGATCCGACATTTTATTTGGAACATAATTATAAAAAGGAGAGTTCAAGGTATGGAAGCATATTTATAGATTCAAAATGTAAAGACGGAACAGAATCTAAAAATATCATTTTGCATGGGCATCATATGAAAGATGGACAGATGTTTGCCAATATATTAAAATTTTCAGATGTTGAATTCTGTAAAATTTGTCCCACAATAACTTTTGAATCTCCCGGTCATGATGAAAATACGTGGAAAATATTTTCTATATTTAAAACTAACACAATTCCGAGTCAAGGAAAAATATTTAATTATCTTGTAATCTCTTTCGGAGACAGTAAAAGCTTTTTAAATCATATATACAATTTAAAAATAAGGTCTTTAGTGGATACCGGTGTGGATATAAATGCCGACGACCAAATTATAACATTATCTACCTGTTCTTATGAATTTGATGACTTTAGGACGGTATTGGTAGCACGGAGGGTAAGAGAAAACGAGGACAAAACCGTGGACAGCAATAAAATAAAATCTAAT
>CAQJOC010000090.1 GCA_948815685.1 uncultured Eubacteriales bacterium
TACCAGTCAGAAATGGCGGAAGCATTCGATTGTATCGAAAGTGGCATCCGCTACGCATTATGGCGGTACAAAATTATGCGAAAAAAAGACTATTCGGTATCAATGCAGGACCTGCAAAAAGTAGAGGCATATTTAGAGCAAATTAATGAAAAAATTGCCTACGTGGATGAATGCAAAATAGATGCCTACTTATATCGTGAATATGGTTATGCCCCTCGAGGCCAGCGAGTTATTTGGGTTAATCTGTGGTAAAAAGTATAAAAGACTTGATATCGTTGCTGCTAAAATAGTGAATAATATTCTTGCACTGCTGCAATACGGTGAAACGATGAATAGTAAATTTTTTGAATTTTGGTTCTCTAATCAGCTTCTGCCGTAACTCAAAAAAGAGACTGTAATTTTAATGGATAATGCCTCCTTCCATTCCAAAAAGGCTGTGTTCTGCTACCAAAACTGCTCATTGCAAGCTTATCTTTTTGCCTCCTTATTTTCCTGAACAGAGTCTTATTGAAAAATATTGGGCTCACCTTAAGCGATGTTTGCGTAACATCCTACAGTTTTCGCCTTCTCTTGATGATACTTTACATATCGCTTTTAAACTGTGGTAACTATATCTGTTCTTAAGTAAGAGTTCTCCCATATGAATTTTAGTGTTGAAACTACCTTTATTTTTTTATCGCTGAGAGAGCATTTGTTTGGGCAGACATACAAAATTTAAAGAAAAAATTGAGATTAGTTGAATTGATATTTTACATATTTTTGAGCTTGACACATACCGATTTATTCTTAATTATTCGATTATTGTATATTCAATATAAAATTATTGACATTTAATTATTTTTTGTGTATTATATGGGATAACGCCTTATAATTTTTAAGGCATTAAAACAATTGTGAAAATAAGCGGATAGTGTTTTAAAATTTAATGATTATGAAAAAATGGGGGGATTCTAATTAACTCAATAAGGTGTAAAATATTTGAATTTTTTAAAATTTTAGATTAAATCATACTTATTTAAAAAATTGATGGGAGATGATTGTTATGCCAGATGAAGAAAGTTCTGGTGTACTAAAAAAAGCTATAAGTCTTGGGAACAAGATAGAATCAGATATGGATTCTCAAGAAGTTTTGGAAGTTATGACAGATAATTCGGATGGAATTATTAAATGGCTGGATCTTTCCTTGGCCTGGTTTAAACATTTGGGAAACTTCTTAAACAAACGATTCAATATTAAAGGTGATTTGATTAAAGTATGCAAGGCATTGTTTAATGACTCTAATTATTTGTCTAAAACCGCAAAGCAATATGATAAAAACAAAAATATGGAATTTTCTGGCGGGGAAGTTACTTTAAGAAATTTGAACAGAAGTTCACCTGTCGGATGCTTGTATAATTTTGATTGTGATGATATTAACATGGATAGTATAGAGGAAAAAGATGAAGCAAAAGCTAAAGAATGTATAGAAAATTTAAGGAAACTTTTAGAAATTTATGATGAGATTATAGACGGATTAGGGAAATACAATAGTGATAAGAATGCAGAAAGAAAAAAAACAATCGGTATTTTTATCTCAATATTCATAGATTCTCAAAATATTGCTAAACAGGATATAAAGGTTTTACAGGATTTAATCTTGGCAATTAAGGTATTAGAAGAAGCAAAGAAAAATGTTCGCGCAAGAGGAAAAAAGCGTAATGATAAAACTAAAAACACAGAAGAAAGCGAAAGCCACTAATTATTAAGTAAAAAAACTTTTTAGGAGGTGCATTGTTGTGTCTGAATCTAAAAAAATAACTTCTGATGCATTATATAAATATTTGACAAATATAAAGAATGAAATAGATATTGTTGAAGCTGCAGATGCAAACTTAGAGACACTTAAAAATAATCTTAGTATTATAAAATTTGCCATGCCCTTTTCAATGCAGAAGGGAAAGTTGCTAAGAGAACTTAAGAAATTTTCTCAAGAAAACCTTTCAATTTCTGATAATCCAAGTGAATTAGAAGTAGAAAGAGCAAAAAAATATTTTGAAGAAATCATTAGCCTGTATGAAAAATTTTTTCATGTGTTGGACAGGTATGTAAAAAAGGAGGAACATAGCAATGCCACAGAAAAAACATCGAAAAAATATTAAAAATAAAAAAAGAGGAAGCTTTCTTAAGAAAAAAGAAAACAGAATCAAGCTTTGCATTGTTTTGAGAGACATATTCCATATATGTAAAAGGCACACTGAAGAATACTTTAATGACGTGACGGGTGCTGCAAGTTCTAACAGAAAGGTTGCAAAAAAGAATGCATCGGGAAACAATATACAAAAATTAGTGGACGGATTTTTTTTAACTCATGATAAAGAACTGCTTGCTGAAATAATTAAAATTTCTCAAAAGAAAAATGCCCCCTTAAATGAACTGATTGGCGAAGACTATATAAAAAATAAAATGCAACCATTCTATTCCTTTGACGACGAAGAACAGATTATAGAGTGTACGTTTGTGTTTATTTATTATAATGGTACTTTTATCCGGACCAGAGGAGAGCTAGATAGTTTAATAAATAAATGCAAAAGTGATCCACAGTTCCTCCCGAAGGGCTGGATATATACTAAAACCCTTAAATTTTTGTTTTTTAATGGAAAACCGATAAATGGTGTGGTCAGATTGGATGCTCCAGCCTCAGCTGCCCTTTTTTGTGCCATAAAATTATTTGATATTAAAAATATTATAATTAATACTAGTCTTAAGCTTCATTGGTATTTATCTGTGGGTAAGGATAAAACAGTAGAAAAAAAGTACTTTGGGAAAATGGCTAGTGCTTTAGACGAAAAAAATATAGAGGTTCGAAATTTAAAACAAAATGTAAATAAAGTGAATTTATTATCTAAGTAAAAATTTTAATGATATTAGCACAAATTGCTAAATGGATTTTTAAATGCAGAAAATGCAATAAAAAAAACTAAGTAAAAAGTGAGAAAAATGCGAATTTTATAGATTTAAAAAGTTAAATTTGGATAAAATTAATAATTTATCTTGACAAAACGAATTTTTTGATGTATATTGTATAATACAAATTCAAGTTTTGGAAATATTGAAATATTAATTAAAAAATTAATTTAAGAGGTGATTTTTATGGCTTTTGGAGACAATGCATTAAAAAAGAAAATAAAGGATACTCTTACCGTGCTGAGAGGAGGAGTTGATGCTACTGATACTGTGGCATTTTTTGAAGGAAAAAAGAGAGAACTAACTCTTATTTTTGTTTGTCTTTACCGATTGAGCGATAAAAAATCGGAAGCACAGAAGCTGTTACGTGACACTACCGGGCTGGTACCTGCAGATATAGCCGAAGCTGAAAAAATAGAAAATTTAAGGGCTGTTGGTAGCTGTGACATAAGAAAAAGTACGAGTTATCATACATTCCAGGAACTTTTAAATAGTATAAATAAATTTGAAAGCCATGTGAAAGATAAAGAAACTGTTGATATCCTACAAAAAGATTTTACAGGATTTAAAAATTCTCTAAAAAATGGAAGAAAATCGAATAGCGATGATGATGCTGTTGCTACATCGGTACGTGGAAAAATGTACCGTCCTACTTATCATACTGAAGCCAACAGCGATGGTGATGGCAGGACTTCTTACCGAAAGGGTGATGTCTTCGGTACAACTGGTTTTGGAAGGTTGGGAAAATCAAAAAAGACTAAAAATGACGATGATAGTTCAGATGTCTCTGCCGGTGAAGAATCTTCTAGTGGTACGCTTAATGACAAGTTGAAATCTGTGGTTGAGAAATATAAGGCAGGTGTTGGTGATAAGACCTCATGGATTGCTCTGCTTGATTCTATTAAGGCTTTGTTGAAGCTGATTCGTAACTCATCAGATATAAATGCTCTTAGCACCAATAATCCAGATAAGGACAAGCTTGGTGAACTTAATAATTATTATTCGGAGTTAAAGAAAAAAACATTTATAAAACCAGGCGATATGGGAGGCTTGTCGACTTGTCATTGTTTTATGGTTCTTTTATTTGAATTACTTGCAAATGGTACTACTTGGGATATAAATGTTATCGGCGGGAAGATAAAAGAAATATTGGATAAAATAAATAAAAATAAAGATTTCGAAAAAGTATTAAAAAATACTAGAAAAACTTTCGAATTTTTCTATATCGTTATAAAAGTTAATAGCAAAAATATGACAATTTTTGTTAAAAATGGTACCTCTGTTTGTGATGTGCTGGCTGGACTATTTGAAATCGATGGTGTTGATAATTCTTATGATGTTGCATTTGCTGCTAACCATAAATACGGCGGTAAAAACGATAAAAAGAAATACAAAAGGGCAGCGAATGGCGATATAAAAGAAGATAATAGTGGTAAACCCCTAATAATTGGCAAAAACGAATGGATAACACTTATAAATTCCACTGAATCTGATGAATCTAAGAAAATAGATTGTAATGCTAAAAATCATCTGACTCAAATCCCCATATGGGAATTCGGAGACAAAGGACAGTTTAAAGACTTGGGTGGAAAGCCATCAGATGGTAAATTTGTGATTAAACTTTAGAATGGCTAATGATGTTGTTTTTTGTTACTCTCGGTCTGTGGACTGTGCCTTGTTCGTGGGTGTGGCTTGGGCTGTTTTTCCTGGATATACTCCAGTCGTAAATCCGTGTTAGCATTGTGCCTTTTAATTTTATTTTGAGTTTGTATACGTGGCTATATTTTCATATTTGCTCGTAATGTTTCAGTTGTTTTTTTTATAATGGGAATATTTGGCATTTGTAAAGTAGAGCAATTTTTTAAATTTCAGTTTTGTATAGAAAATGGTATTATCCAAGACAATTATGTCGTTTTCTCATGTGTGAATGCGGAAAAACTCATATTCAATCCAAATCAGGGAAAATATGGAATTCGATAGACTGGTCGTCCGGTCTGACGTCGACCGGTGCATCATGTTTAGGCAAGAGAATTTGAGAAT
>CAQJOC010000091.1 GCA_948815685.1 uncultured Eubacteriales bacterium
AAAACGATTTAAAATTCTTAGGCATCGCTATCGCAATAAACAGAAAAAACATCTTCTAAGAATTTCTTCCATTTATAACTTTGAATTGCTGTTTTAGGACAGGGCTGTTATAGTAAAAAGTAGGGGATTTTTTCTTTTGGCTATTTCTTTTTGAATCTAGGGAATTATTGATGTGTATTATGTGGTGTTTTCTAAAAAATAGAAAGAGAAAAATGGCTAGAAACAAACTTTTACGCATCTTCTCTTTTCTATTTTTATCTTTTGTATATTTTTAAATAGAAAATTTTGAATTTTCTATAAATATAAATTTGTCAAATAAAATTATTATTTTTTACAACAAGAGGCTTTTTTATCTGACAACTCTTCTCCAATGTTTATACATTTGTCACCGATAATTAAATTTATGCCGGATAAGGTATTTCCTATTGATTTTTTTAGAAAATCTATACCTTCGCCGGTTTTTGCTGATACCAAAATACAATCTTCTAAATTTAATCCATTTTCCGAATTTAATTTATCTTTAATTGCTTCTATTCCATCTACAAAATCGATGCGATTGTATTTTTGGGGGACCTCGTCTGCCATATCAATTTTGTTTCCTATTAAAATTGTTTTCGTATTTTTTCCAAGACAGGAAAGTAAAAGGTTATACCAGCTGGTGAGATTTTGTATACTTTCCGGATCATCTATACTACACACCGCGATTAGGATATCTGAATCTTTCGTATATTGAGGCGTTAAGCTCCGATATCTTTCTTGCCCTGCGGTATCCCACATCTGGCAGTTAAACTGTGCGCATTCGCAATTCAAGGTTACTTTTGGTATATTGCATCCAATAGTAGCTTCGAGTCCCTCGTCAAAAGATTTTCCCAATATCCTCGCCAGTATACTAGTCTTACCAACGCCGGCATCACCTATAAATGAAATTTTATATATGGGTTCACCATCTGGTCCATATTGTACTGCACGAGTTGTAAAAAAATTTCCAAATATTAAAATTAAAAGGCCTAAACATGATATAAATTTTTTCATTTTTTAATTCCTTTCATAAATTTTATATAACTTTTGCTAATTATTGCCTAATAATATCTATAAAACTTTATAAGTGTGATATTGACGTCACTGATGATTACAATTTAATTAACACATATTAATATTTTTTCGTACCCTCTCCTTTTTTACGATATACATTAAGCTTAATTTAGGCATCAGTTACTGATTATTAAATTTATAATATATTATTAATATTGTCAATACGTATTTTTATAAGAAAACAGAAGACATAAAAAGTATTATAATTAAATCATCTATTTATATAAAAATAATGGAAACACCGCATAGAAGATATATATAAACTTTAAATAAAATTTTTAGGCATATTTTTATCATTATAGAATAAAAATCTTGGTAGTTTATTAAATATTTATATAAATTTATGGTATTGTTTGTTTAAGAATTTAACGAGGTATTGTCGCGATATAATTTTTATAAGGTGTTTCCTAATACCAATTAAAGAGAGTGTATAAAAAGAGAAATTTTATATGCTTGAAAATTTAAGTTTAATTGCTTTCATCATAACAGATGCAATAGGTCCGGCTGTTTTTATCCCAAATCCACTGTTTTCAACCACGACTACAAAGGCAAAAGGAAATTTTTTATCTTCTGAAAAACCTACCATCCACCCATGTGGTGCTTCTCCTTCTCCGACTTCTCCCGTCCCTGTTTTGGCACATATCTTCATGCCCGGAAACATTGAATCTCCGTATTGATTTTTCATCGTATTTCTCATCATAACTCTAATTTTTTCCGAAACAGCGATTCCTACCATTTCTTCGTATGTAGTCGGCGAATTCAAAAATATCGGTATACCTTGTCTTAAAAGTATTTCTTTTATAAAAAAAGGTTTAACAGGTTTTCCGCCATTCGCAAATGCCCCCATAACCATAAGCATATGTGTGGGATTTACCAAATCTTTGTATTGTCCTATTCCGGACCATGCCAAATCTGCCTTGCTTGCTCCGTCTAAATTATACTTACTTTTAGATAAACTCATTCCGTCAATTTTTATTTCTCTATTAAATCCGAATTTTTCAATTTCCGTTTTCATTAAATCTTGTCCGAGTTCCACAGCGATGTCTCCAAATACAATATCGCAAGATTTAGAAAGTCCGGTTTGCAAATTTATTTTCCCGTGGCTTGCCATACAGGTGACTTTTTCTCCGTCATAAAGTTTCACCTTCTTACACTCAAACAGCTTTATTTCGGGATTTTTTATATTATTAAGCATTGCGGCTGTTGTAAAAAGTTTGAATATCGAACCCGGAACGAAAGACGATGACAAAACCCTGTTTATGTAAACTCCTTCATATGTTCCGTTTTTATCCTTTGTTAAATCAGGCTTGTTGTAAACATCATAGGTGGGAAGACTTACCGAACATATAACTTCTCCGGTGAGATAATTGTAAGCAATCGCCGCCCCCTTTCTTCCGTTAAAGGCTTTCGACACAGTACTGCATATTTCGCTGTCCAATGTCAATTTTATATCTTTATTTTTACTTAATAACTCCGGAGCTCCGAGCCCCGTTATTAAGCTGTAGCCGAAAAGTTCTTGGACGTATCTGCTTTGAACGGATGTTGAAATTAAAACTGAGCCGTCTCCGACTATATGAAGCATTGCCTTTCTTATGTCCGGATTATCCGCATAAATTCGTTTTCCGTTTTTTGTTTGTGCTAAAATATAACCATTTTTATCGATGATTTTTCCGCCATCTGAAGACCTTTCCGATAAATGTTTATTAAAAGGCTGAAGGGCCCAATATCCTGCGTTTTTAAAAAATTCATATGTAAAATATCCGAGACCTGCTAAACTGCCAAACAGAATTAAATATATAAATCTTGATCGTTTTCTTGTATTTTTCAAAATTTTACCTCCTCACTGAATAAGTTCGTTCGTCCGAGGCCTTTATAAATGCCAAAAGACCCCATACACATACCATACTTGAACCTCCTAAACTGACAAAAGGTAAAGTCACTCCGGTTAATGGTAAAATATCTGTGGAGCCAAATATATTAAGACTCATTTGAAATACTAAAATTTCTGCTGCCGCACAGGATGCTATAGAATAAAATGTGGAACGGCTTCCAATACTTGCCTTTCTTGCATAAAATCCAATAAGAATTAAACAAACCGCAACAGACAGTCCCACCAACAGTCCCCATTCTTCACAAATCATCCCAAACATAAGGTCAGTTGATGAAGCAAATATGTCTTTTAAGCAGCCTTTTCCTATACCAACACCAAACAGCCCGCCACTAGCTGAATATGTCAGCGTTCTTGTTTGCTGATATCCAAGCTCGTTTGTATGTTCCCAAACGTGTCTCCACACCGAAAATCTATCCACTATGTATGGCTTAAATTTAAGAATCATCAATCCTCCGAGCACTGCTCCCGAACAAATCAATATCAAACTTCTTAAACTTCCCGACCTCATAAACGAAATTGTCAAGAATGCAGTAAAAAATACACAGGCTGTACCAAAATCTCCCATCAAAAAAAGAGACATCATACATAATGCGGAAAATAATATGAAACCGGTTAAGTTTTTTGCTGTCTGGAGTCTTTCTAGAGTAGATGTTCCTACAAATATAAATGCGACTTTTACCAATTCGGATGGCTGTATGGAAATTCCGCAAACATCTATCCAATTTAAAGAACCATTTTTTATTTTTCCGAATATTATATTTACCGAAAATAGTAAGATTGCAAAAATTGCTATGTAAATTCTAAGTTTCATAGCCTTATCCGGGTTTTTAATAAAAATTAGTATAGAACAAAACAAAATCATCCCAATAACTATTGCAATTGTCTGTACATATGCTTCTTTAATATCTATGGCACTTATAGTTATTATGCCTATTCCGCTTAGAAAAAATCCCAAAGTTTCCAGTTCAAAATTAACACGACCGAAACCATATCTTGTAATTAAAAAAAGGAACCAAATTATAACTGTATTTATGGAAAAAGATATCGCAGGCTCATACTTAAATCCAGAGACAGAAAAACAAGCTGTAAATGCCGCAATAAAATGAAAAATTGTTACAAGCAGCAGCAAAGCTCCGGGCGAGGCTGTTTTATCTGCCGTTAAAGTTTTATTTGGTTTTTTAGGCTTGACGGACCCGGATTTTTGATTTGTTTCTACCTTTTTAAGAATTAAACTTATGCCTCCTATATCGATAGCATCACCCGGGAAAACTTGTGTTTTCTCTTTAATTTTGACTCCGTTTACGAATACTCCGGTTTTTGAATTTGTATCGGATATAATCCAACCTTCATTTCTTCTGAATAAAACTGCATGGTCACGAGAAACAGTTACTCCATCAAGGACAATATCCGAAGTTCTGTTTCTTCCTATTGAATTTTCCCAATATAATATAGGTATCTTTTCTTTTGTACTTTTATTAAACAATAGAATAAGGGGCTTTTCAGTTCTGATATTGTCTTTTAGTGATTTAAAGCAGTTATAAATTATGATAATGGCGAAAAATGGAAGTAAAATTTGTAATATATAAATCATCAAATAAAATAATGCAGACAAATGATTGCCCCCTTTTTACCAATTTCCCAATCAAACTAAAGCCTTTTTTCACAAGCATTTTTAAGTAAAATTTAAATAGTCTGTTATGAAAATTATAATATATAAAATTGGTGCAAAGCAACCTGTTCACACAAAGTTTTTAAGAGTAAAGTTTACTTAATCAATTCATAGATGAGATGGAACAAATGAAAATCAAAAAAATAGTTGCGTCTTTCTCGAATTTTGCAAATTTTTTCCATTTTACAGTCATCCATAATCCAATATCTTGCCTTTTACTTATGAGTATGTTTTGAT
>CAQJOC010000092.1 GCA_948815685.1 uncultured Eubacteriales bacterium
TTATTGTTTGGCGTAAGCTTATTCGGGTTCATCGCTAATTTCGGGATAAGCTCTTGTTTTATTTTTCAGACAAGCCCTAACAGAAAATCTCTGTCAGTTTAATTTTGTTTATCATTACAGCATCATTATAGTAAAAAGTGAAGTAATTTTTTCTCTGACTTTTTCTTTTTGTGTTTTGGAGATTATTAACATCTATTATGCGGTGTTTCCTTTTGACAATTCAGCGTTTATTCTCACATATTATGATGTACTTCCTAAATAATCAGGTGTTGGTGAAAGATAATTTTTAATGTGATTTTTATATTTATTTGTAGATTTTAGTATAGTTTTTGTGTATAATATACTAAAAACAATTTTATTTAAGGAGATGAAAATATGAAAACAGTATTTAAAGAACTTTTTAAATTTAAGACTCAAATATTTATAATTTTTTTAACTGTTGCCGGAAATGTTTTTTGTACTTTAAGTCTACCAAATTATCTTTCTGAAATAGTTGACTTTGGCATACCTAATAATGATACTAATTTTATACTTAGAACCGGTGGTATTATGTTAATGTTAGCTTTATCCGGAATGCTGTGTAACATAATAACGGGATTTTATGCCGCAAGAATTTCTATGAACCTAGGTAAAATTTTTAGAAATGTTATATTTAAAAAAATTCAAAATTTTTCATTGGAAGAATTCGATAAATTTTCTACATCGTCATTAATAACTCGAACAAATAATGATGTGACCCAAATACAAAATTTTATAGTAATGTTCTTGAGAGTTATTCTCATGGCACCAATTATGTGCATTGGCGGAATTCTTATGGCTTTTAGTAAAGATTCAACGATGTCAAGCATCATATTTTTGTCAATACCTGTCCTTATTATACTGATTTTCTTAATATCCAAAAAGGCCATTCCGCTTTCTACTATTATGCAAAAGAAGATAGACCATGTAAATTTAGTTATGAGAGAAAAACTAACGGGTATTAGAGTAATGAGAGCCTTTGTCACTGAAGAACATGAAACTAAAAGATTTCGCAAAGCAAGCTTCGATTTAATGGACAATTCTCTGCGTATGCAACGTGCAATCGCACTAATGGAACCATCTCTTATGCTTGTTTTAAATGCAACAGTAGTTTGCTTACTCTGGATAGGCGGTCTTCACATTCAATCGGGAGAAATTATGGCTGGAGATATCATAGCTATTATACAATATGTTATGCAAATAATGATATCTGTAACAATGATGTCGATAATATTTGTTATGTATCCTAGAGCAGCAGCATCTGCATCACGTATAGATGAAGTAATTAATACAAGACCAAAAATATTAGAAATAGAAAATCCCAAAACTTCTTCTGACATTAAAGGTTACATAGAGTTTAAAAATGTAAGTTTTTGCTTTTCCAGTGCAAAACATCCGGCTGTAAAAAATATAAGTTTCAAAGCAAATCCCGGAGAGACTACCGCTATAATAGGTAGTACCGGAAGCGGAAAAAGTGCACTTATAAAATTAATTTTGAGATTTTATGACGCTACTGAGGGCGAAGTTCTTGTTGATGGAATCAACGTAAAAGATTACAGTAAACATGCTTTAAGAGAAAAAATAGGATATGTGCCTCAAAAAGCACTTTTATTCAAGGGCAGTATAGAAAAAAATATAAGTATGGGTGATAAAAACGCTAACCTCGAAAGAATAAAAACCGCCGCTGCAATATCCCAATCTTTAGACTTTATAAATAAAAAGGAAGATAAATTTAATTCAACTATCTCGCAAGGCGGAGCTAACGTCTCAGGAGGTCAGAGACAGCGACTTGCTATTGCAAGAGCTATTGTCAGAAAACCCGAAATTTATATTTTTGACGATAGTTTTTCTGCTTTAGACTTCAAAACCGAAGCATCTTTAAGAGATGCCTTATCAAGGGAAACAAAAGAGGCTACAGTGATCATAGTTGCACAGAGGGTAAGTACAATAATGACTGCAGACAGAATAATTGTCTTGGATAAAGGACAAGCCGTAGGAATAGGGAGACACGAAGAACTTCTTAAAAAATGCGAAGTTTATCGAGAAATCGTACATTCTCAGCTTTCAAAAGAGGAGGTGGGCGCATGAATATTACATCGCAAGGAAAAATAAATTCAACAGTCTCTAAAGGTAAACCTAAAAACATAAAAGAAACAATCAAAAAATTATTTTATTTTACAAAACCATATAAAATAAATATTATTATAGTAATATTTTTCGCTGTTTTGTCAACTATATTTAATAGTTTTGGACCATATGTACTGGGGCTTGCAACAAATATTATTACATCAATAGTTACTAGCAGTGTTTCTACTGAGCAGGCTATGCGAGACTTTACAAATATAATTGCAATTTTATCGATTATATATGTATTATTCTCTGTATTTAATTATTTAAGTCAATATGTGATGTCCGGAGTATCAGAAAAAACCATGTTTGATTTGAGAAGTGCCATCGATTTAAAATTAAAAAAACTTCCCTTAAATTATTTTGACACGAACTCATATGGAGATATTCTTAGTCGGGTTACAAATGATATTGACACTGTCTCTGCTACGTTTCAACAAAGTATTGTCCAAATACTTAATTCCATAGTTTCGGTAATATTCATATTTATCATGATGTTAATTATTAATCCTTTACTTACGCTAATTGCTGTAATTGTTATACCGCTTTGTATGATAGTGACGTTAGTTATTATGAAAAGTTCTCAAAAATTTTTTGAAAAACAACAAAATTCCATAGGCGAGGTTAACGGCTACGTAGAGGAAATGTACAACGGACATGATGTTATACTTGCTTTTGGACAAGAAAATAATATAATCGAAAAATTCAAAAATATAAATCATAATCTATATCAAAATGGATGGAAAGCTCAATTTATCTCAGGTGTAATAATGCCAATATCTCAGGCGATAACTAATATAGGTTATGTGGGTATTGTAGTTTTTAGCGGCTTTTTATGCATACAAGGAAAACTTTCCATAGGAATGATTCAATCATTTATACAATATCTAAGAAAATTATCTCAACCAATAACTCAGGTTGCACAAATGTCAAACACCTTTCAATCTACACTCGCCGCTGCAGAGAGAATATTTGATTTTTTAGAAGCTGAGGAAGAACCAAAAGAAATAGCTAATCCTAAGTTTCCAAAAACTGTTAAAGGCAGTATAGACTTTACTCATGTACAGTTTGGATACAATAAGAATAAAATCTTAATCCACGATTTAGATTTAAAAATATCTCCCGGAGAAAAAGTGGCAATTGTTGGTCCGACCGGGGCAGGAAAAACTACCCTCGTAAATCTTATACTTAGATTTTACGATGTCACCGCAGGACACATATATATCGACGGAGTGGATATAATGGAAATGCAAAGAGACAAGCTCCGCTCTATTATAGGGATGGTTCTTCAAGATACCTGGCTATTTTCAGGAAGTATAATGGAAAATATACTGTATGGACGTCTTGGCGCAACAGATGAAGAAGTAGTCGAAGCAGCTAAATCAGCTCATGCTGATAGTTTCATAAGAACATTACCATATGGTTATAATATGGTTCTTCACGAAGGAGCAACAAATATTGCACAAGGAGAACGTCAGCTTATTACTATTGCGAGGGCGATTTTGTCCAAACCAAAAATATTAATCTTAGATGAAGCAACAAGCTCAGTTGATACAAGGACTGAAGAAGCTATCCAAAAAGCTATGGATACACTCACAGAAAAATGTACGAGCTTTGTTATTGCACATAGACTTTCTACAATCAAAGATGCCGAAATAATTATATACATGGAAAACGGAGATATTAAAGAAACAGGTACACATGAAAGTTTAATTCAAAAGGGAGGATATTATGCGGCTCTCTATAATAGCCAATTTGCAATAAACAACTCTAAATAAGCCTTAATACACTATTTTGAAGAAATCATCTCCACTTCTAGCTTAATATCCGGGACAGAAATTGTTTTGATTTTTCCGATTTTATCTATTGTAACCTTAAAGTTGCCACAAGGGGCTTTACCGCTGAAAATGGATTTTTCAAAGTTTCCCGATTCAAAAATTAAGTTATTTTCATCTGAAATTAAATTAAGTATATTGATTATTGTTTCGGCAAACGCATTTTGCGGAAGAAATTCTTTATTTATTTCGCAGGTGAGATTTTTCCAAACAACCGTACATTTTCCCCCTTCCCAGATAAACATAAGTCCCTCTAAATCTTTAGGTTGTGTTATCTCCAATGTATTCATTTGTTCGGAAGTATGTCTTATAATGCATTCATATAATTTCCCGTCTGAATTTATTTTTGCTGTGCTATCAAAAGATGTAATAATTTCCGCATGTTTGTAGTTTTTTTTAATGTATTTTTTTGATATGTAAAAGCAAAAAAGGGATAAAATCACTAATACAGCCGGAAGAATAAACAATATAAGAATTTTTTTCATAATTGTGCCCTACCAATCTTCATTTCAAATGTTTTAGATAATTTATCTGCAAGTATTGTTTTATAATGTGATACATTAATATATCTATATTTTTCGTTAAAATATTTATTCCGCATTTATCATAGTTAAATAAATTAAAGTGTGTTCACAAAGTGGGTAACATCAGATCTTACAATTAAGCGACTCAATAAATTTTTTGCTTTCTGGTGCACGCCGTGACGATTTTCATCTGAAAATTGAATTTTCAATGCGGATTTTTCAGAAAAATCTTAAATCGCTTTATGTGGCAAGGGACGTGTTTGATATAAATTTTGTATCAAGAAATTTGTGTGTTAAACTATTTTTGATAATCTAGAGCTTGTTTGAAAAATAAAATAAATTATTTATTTTAGCCAAAGCACAGAAGAAGCAAGATAGA
>CAQJOC010000093.1:0-2210 GCA_948815685.1 uncultured Eubacteriales bacterium
TATAGTCTCTGAATTGGCAATTTTTTCCATTTTAAAGGCATCCATAACACGATATTTTTCCTTTTATTTATGAGTACATTTTGATTTCGCAGGAAGTATAATATAAAAAATTTTGGTGTAGTTACTTAGGACTTGTTCTATAGAAAGTGTATCAAAGATTAAAGTCAAAGCTACAACAGAAAGATAGTTAAAATCGAGTTTATCATAGCAAGTAAAAACTTGGCAAAATCGCTTAATTAGGGCTATGCCCAAAACTGAAATACCACCCGCTTTGCGGGTGGATCTTTATCTATACCATTTTAGAGATTTTCATATTACGTATTTTAGGCATAGTTACGTTTGCGAAAAAGATTAATTGCAGCAACCACAGCCGCCGTCTCTTGTTTCTCCGCCACCGTTGCAGCAACACATAATGAGTATGAGAATAATCACCCAGCTGCAATTATTTCCACCAAAAAATCCATTGTTACACATTTAACATTCCTCCTTTAAAGTTTTCACTAATATATTATTTAAGAAGGTTCAATGATGTTACAAAATTTTGGGAAAGATATGGCTATATCTATTATCTGAAAATAAATTGAATTTATAATGATACTATGATAAAATAAACATTAAATAATATTCAATAAACTAAATAAAGGGCAAATCTAAATTCATGTGTGAATATAATAGTTTAATAAAAATTAAAGAATATGGAAAAGTCGTTGTGAAATTAGCTAAAATTATGGATAATTCTGGTATTAGCAGGAATAAACTTTCTCAACTAACAGGAATAAAATACAGCGTTATCGACCGGTATTATAGATCTGATAATATAGAAAGAGTGGATCTAGATTTATTAGCAAAATTCTGTTACGTATTAGATTGCAATGTATCTGATATATTAGAATATAAATTAAATTTTTAAAAATATTAAATGAAAATGATTTCTAATTCACAAATTTAATGTACGTTAACTGATCTAATATATCGCTATAACAAAATATTGTAGATTGAAGACAATATAAGCAAACTTCATATTCATTAGAAATAATCAAATTTTTAAAATTGGTAAGATTTTTATATTAAACTTTCAATTGAACAATATTTTTTCGGACATTATTAACGTATATTATGTAGTGTTTCCTTAATTTTTTCTATCTTTGTGGATTTCATATTTCATTTCAGTTTTTAAGTTTTTATTTATTTGATTTTGTCATAGAGGTATTTTCTGCAATCAGTTTGCCTAATGAGCATCCCGAACAAGAATTGCAACCGGACATACCGCACTTTTTCTTCTTTTTTTGCCTTTTTAAATGTAAAGCTATCCCCCATGCTGTGGCAGCAACAATAAAGCCCAAAATTATAAAATCTACCAAATTAATCTCCTCCTGTTATGACAAATTATCCTATAAGCTTAGTAGTACTCTAAAACATAAAAAATTTTATTTATCTCTTATTTAGAGCCGGTTTTCATGAAATTTTTGAAAATAAAGTTTTGATTGTTTATAAAAATAATAATATAAGTTACCTAAAAACCTTAAAATATAGTAGCTGTTTTCTTCATAAAAGTTTATTTTATAGCCACAAAATGCAATGCTGCATTTTAAAGCCCTTCGTGTAAAGGAAACGCCTCACAAAAATTATGCAGCGACAATTTCTCGTTAAATTTTTAAGCAAGTTATATAATAAATTTACATAAATATTTATTAATTATCAAGAATTCTATTATTATATAATCAAAAATATGTCAACAAATTTTATAGATACCTTTTGTGGTGTGTTTCCTAAACACAATTTAGACACTTCTTACAATTTTTTGTATTAAGCTCCCAAATTGAAATATAAAAGCAGATACAAACAGCGCTAATAAGAACTGATAAATTACATAAAAAATTGTAAGCCTCAAACTCTTCAGCTCCTTATACATAGCAGAAATTGCAGCCACGCACGGAGTATAAAGCAAAACAAAAACCATAAATGAAAGTGCACTCAATGGAGTAAATACCGTAGATAGCGTGTGATTTAGCACTTCACCTCCTTGAGAATACAATACAGACATAGTACTGACAATGGATTCTTTAGCTATAATTCCGGAAATAAGAGAAACAGTAGCTTCCCATGTCCCGAATCCGCATATTGTAAATATGGGAGCGATTAAATTTCCGATAAACGAAAGTATGCTTTTTGAACTATCAGACACATATTCAAATTTTGTATTAAATGAT
>CAQJOC010000093.1:2287-2550 GCA_948815685.1 uncultured Eubacteriales bacterium
TTTAAAGAAGGCATTTTATAATCGGGGAGTTCCATAACAAATAGTCCGCTGTCATCCTTAAAAATAGAAGATTTAAACAAATATGCGGTAAAAATTGCCAACGGAATACCTAAAAGATAAATTATGGAAATTATCATAAATTGATGTGTTGGAAAAAAAACTGAAGAAATAAGCAAATAAAGAGGCATTTTAGCACTGCAGGACATAAACGGAATTAAAAATATCGTAAGACGTTTCGCTCTCTTGTCTTCCATTATTCTGGT
>CAQJOC010000093.1:2564-4864 GCA_948815685.1 uncultured Eubacteriales bacterium
AAAATAGCAGGGACACTACACCCAAATCCCATTATCAACGGTATAAAAGCTTTGCCGGAAAGACCTATTTTACTTAAAATTTTATCCATGATAAAAACAGCTCTAGCCATGTATCCACAGTCCTCAAGCAGTGAAAGAAAAGTAAATAAAAGCAAAACTTGCGGTAAAAATGATATAACCGAACCCACACCTCCGATTATGGCATCTATTACAAGGCTTTTAGTCCATTCGGAAGCGTTAAAAAATTCCAATAATCTCAATGCCACCGATTCAATTCCCATATTGATAAATTGCTCGGTTTGTGATTTCAAATATATTCCTACAGGACCAAATGTAAAAAAGAAAATCCCAATCATAATGACTGCGAATATCGGAATGGCAAAAAAACGTGAAGACACAACATTGTCTATTTTTTGAGATAAAGATATATTTTTTTTAAAACTGTTTATTTCTCGTATACAACTATCGCAAATACTACATATGTATTTATATCTTTGGTCGGCAATCACCATTTCATAGTCCATATTTTTAGATAAATTTATAGAACCGATTATTGAATTTATATTTTTTTGTGCACTGGCAGAAAGAGACAACTCAGAGTTCATCAAAGAATCTTTTTCAAACAATTTTATTGCTTTAAATCTTGTCTTGGAATATATTTTGTTATTTATTAATTCCTTTTCTATATCCGATAATGCTTTTTCAATTTCCGAAGAATATATATCAGGTTTGGGATATTTATAAGTGGAACTGCCTAATATTTCTTGAATTTTTTCAATAAGAGCTTCTATACCTTTCCCTTTAGAAGCTGAAATAGGGACTATAGGTAGTCCAATTTCTTTTTCAAGCAATTTATAATCGATAATTTTCCCTTTTTTGCTCAATATATCACTCATATTTAAAGATAAAATTATTTTGTAATTAAGTTCGATAAGCTGTGTGGTCAAGTATAAGCTTCTTTCAAGATTGGTAGAATCAATTATATTTACTATCAAATCCGGCTTTTCGTCTTTTATGTAATTTCTGGTAATGATTTCTTCCGGAGAATAAAGGGAAAGAGAATAAATTCCGGGTAAATCCACAATATGTGCTAAAATTGGAAAATTTTTAAGTTTGCCTTCTTTTCGTTCCACGGTTACTCCCGGCCAATTCCCTACATATTGGGCACTGCCGGTCAAACTGTTAAAAAGAGTTGTCTTTCCACAATTTGGATTTCCCACTAAGGCTATTTTAGGAATATGGATTTTTTTATTTTTATTATCTAAAAACTGAAAATTGGGATAAACAGTAGAGATATCTAAATGAACCTTTTCTTTTAATTCTTGCATTTTTTAGTTATCACTTCCGTACTAATTTTATGGTTAAATAAATTTTAAAATGTAAATTCAATAAAAACCACTAGTCTCTTTCCCACTGTATTTTTTTATTTTCTTTGTCCATTTTCTCGTGACATAAATAGAATTATTGATTTCTTCAAAATCAAAGACATTCCTCAAGAAAAGCAAAAAGACAATTTCAATTTTTTATTTAAAATCTTCTCAATTTATCTAAACATCAACTAATTTATTTACTATGCAAAATATTTGTCCAATTTTTGAATTATTTGACTATGTTATATGGCAAAAAAATTAAATAAAAGTTAACTTATTTGCCTAAAAACATGATTTTATTTATAAAATTTTATCATATTTTTTATCTCTGCTATCTTAGCCAATCTGGTGGTTTTTCTTTAATATTTTTACAATTTTGTTGAAACCAATATTTTTTTAGCTTCAGACTTTCTTATACCTAGCTCATACCCACGAATACTTATTTGTATAGGGTCACCTAATGGAGCGAATCGAATTACATTTACTTGTGTTCCCGGAATCATACCCATATCAATTAAATGTTGTCGGAATGTTCCTTTTTCACCTATACTCTCTATAAAACCAATTTCTCCGGGCTTTAGTTCACTAAGCCTTTTCATTTTTATTCTCCCGATATTAAAATATTTTTTATCTCTGCTTATTTTAATTATATCATTAATTATTATATTTGTAAATATATGCTAACAATTTATATATTTATTACAAAAATTGGATAAATATATAATTAAAGTTTCTGAAAAATCAATTTGACGTATTAAAAAATTTTTTATAAGTATAGTCCCAAAATTTGTAAATTTGTGCCATTTTATATTCAATCATAATCCAATATTTTACTTATGAGTATATTTTGATTTCGCAAAAAATCTAGGGCTTGTCTGAAAAATAAAAAATAGCTAAAGTGAAAAAATTGATAAATAAGAAAAAATTTGC
>CAQJOC010000094.1 GCA_948815685.1 uncultured Eubacteriales bacterium
CCGTATAAAACGATTTAAAATTCTTAGGCATCGCTATCGCAATAAACAGAAAAAAACATCTTCTAAAAATTTCTTTAATTTCTTCCATTTATAACTTTGAATTGCTGTTTTAGGACAGGGCTATTCCCTTCATAAAACAGTTTGTATTGCTTCTTTTTAAACTTCTTACTATAATTTAATTCTGTTATGAATTTTTTTCTACACTTGTTGAATTTATATTGCTGATTAATTTTCGGTTTCCCTGTTTTCCATATTTATTCGTTTCCACATCTCGGGCATTTTATATTTTCATGATTTTTATTTTATTACGTTGCCTTACTCTTGGACACTCTTAGAATACGATAAGTCTTGCAATATTGTAGTAATTATAGTGCAATTATTATAATGATCGCTCTCGTTTTTGTGAGGGCGATATTTTACAACATTTACTCTTTTTTTACTACTGTGCGAAGTTATCTTGACTTTTTCTTTTTGTATTTTAGAGATTATTAACATCTATTATGCTGTGTTTCCTATATATAAAAGCAGTAATATGATTTACGAGATAAAATTTTCAAAATATAGATTTCAAGATGGCTATTTTTATAATATTTAAATTTTAAGAAAACTCTTTTATATATTCGAATTTTATAATTTTTTCGGCCTTTCCTCACTGCTTTTTGACCTTAGGGTATTGACAAATACCCTTGAATAAGGTATTATAATATTAGAGACACAATTAGTTATTAAGTTAAAAGCGAGTCAATTTGTGAAGGGTTAGATTAGAATTTTATTTGTGATTTAATTGTGTTAGATTGGTACGGAGTTATGTGTTAGATAAAGACTTATTAAAAAGAAACAACAAAGGCATTACAGATGTTAATGTATGTGATTAAAAAGAGAGTTTTTTGACTACTTTTGCTACATTATATTTAGTTATTTTTTTGTGAAATATATAAATTATATGGTGTTTAATGAATATCATAATTAATTTAGAAGCATTACTAAAACGGAAAATGCCATTGTAAAAAGGTCGAAACAGAAAAAAGATTGGGGAGATTATAAAAAATGAAATAAAATTTTTGTGGAATAATGTCGTGTTTTGTATTTGAGTTTGTGGATTTTATCTAGGGTTAACCTGTCAAATTAAACAACAAAATATTAAAAAGGGTAAATAAGAGCTTATGGGGAAATTAGTAAATGCGATGACACAATGTAGATGTAATTATGGAGCGAATCCTTTACCTTTGATATCTCCTAATATACGAGTTCTTGCGGAACAAAAGCCTGCTTTAACCATTATGGACATTCCCAAGGGGGTTTTTGGAATATGCAATTCTCCTATGAATCCCGCCGCTGTTGCGGCAAAAGCAGTGGGGGCAACGGCACCATGTACACCGGCATTTGTTCCACCAATGTGGGTACCCGGTTCTTTTAAAGTACTTATAGGTGGTAAGCCTGCACTTAATAATTCGTGTACAATGACGTGTACGTTAGGTGGCCCAAATTGCATTACGATACTTCCTCCGGGAGGGGCTGTTAAAATAAATGTAAACTGAAATTATATTTATTTTCTGATTTTTTAAAGATTTGTAATATTTATATATATTTTATGTTTATTTTGCCAACTATGGAATCTAAAAGTGATTTTTATTTTTGAAATATTGTTCTGTTAAAACAATATATGTTGAATGATTGTAATATTATTTTATAATTAAAAAGGAGATAATATGAAAAATAGATATTTTGCAATATTGCTTGTAGTGGCCACTCTAATAAATTTTAATATATCTCTGATATTTGTTAATGCTTCGCAAATACAAAATGAGACTTTAAGTGAATACCGAGTTATTGACACAAAAGACAGTGAAACCGGTTCTCTTATTTTGTACGAACATATAAAAAGCGGTGCTAAACTTATTCATTGGAAAAATGAAGACATGGAAAAAGGCGTGGGAGTTGCATACAGAACATACCCTCATGATAACAGTGGTGTAAATCATGTTTTAGAGCATTGTATTTGTGCGGGTTCTTCTGAATATGGAGATACCAATTTGTTTTTCAATGTATGCGGAAAAGTAAACAGTATATTTATGAATGCGCTTACTTCAAATAATTTTACTCTTTATGCGGCAAGTACATTGCATGAAAAACAACTTATAAAATTTACAGAAATGATTATGAATTGTACCTTAAATCCTATATTTTTAAAAGATGAAAGGGTTTTTAAACGGGAAGGCCACAGATTAGAACTTTCTGAGAAAAATGGAGCTCTTAAAATCAACGGAACAGTTTACAATGAAATGAGCGAATCTCTCAGTAATGGTGAGAGAGTTAAACGTGATGCCGTACTGAACACTATGCTTAAAGGAAAAAATAAGTTTAATGCCGGTGGAATTCCGGAAGAAATAGAAAAACTTACATATGAAAAACTTAAAGAAACTTGGGAAAAATATTATCATCCATCCAATTGCCTTATAATTTTTTATGGAGATTTAGATATAAATCCCTTTTTGAGTCTTTTAGATAAAAAATTTCTCTCTAATTATGAAAAAAGAGTAACACCAGTAGAGAGACCGGTTTATGAATTGATTGAAAATAATACAGATGCATATATAAAATACCCTGCATACGTTAAAAGAAACACAGAAAATAAATATGATGCTTTTAAAATATACATGATAGAGAAGCCAAAAGCAGAATTTGGGGATGAATATTATAGTTATTTGGCAAAATCATTTTTAAGTCCGGCGTCTTCATATTCCAGAAGTTTACATAAAGAAATTTCTTATTTAAATTATGATGTTGTTCCATGCGAGATTGGTAACAATATCGGGTTAATGTTTGTAGGAAAATCAATTGCTAAAAACGATATATCCAAATTTAATGATATAGTGGAAAAAAGCATAGAAGAAATCAAAAAAGACGGATTTGACACTACGGTTATAGATAGCTTTAAAGATGATACTCCGGCAGGTAAGTGCAGTGAAATTATTCAAAAACGTTTATTTAAAGATGGAATATTTGAGGACGTGTTGTTTATTTCAGCTGATGCTTGGGAACAGAGTAAAGATGATGGTTGGCTGAGTGAATTGAACCTAGCAAGAGAAAAATTTGATAGCGATAAATTAAATACAGTTTTTAATTATATTTTTAAAGCCTCTCACAGAGAATTTTCCATAACAGCCGAGCCTGATTTGGATAAATTAAATGCACAAAACAGGAGAAAACTCGAATATCTAAAAAAACTTAAAGACAATATGACAGAAGAAGAAAAAGATAAAATTGTCAAATTTACAAAAGAGATGGAACAATGGCTTAAAAATAGTGAAAATCCCGAAACATATAAAAAAATTAACAATATAACCCTGGATGACTTAAATGTCGATATTAAGCTCAAAGAAGCTAATGAAAAATACATAGATGGCGTAAGAGTCGTTTCTTATGAGGATAAACATGCAAATGAAACTTATATGAATGCTATCTCGTTTGGACTGGAAAATTTTTCTCCAAAAGAACTTGCACTAGCATATGTTTTATCACAAATTTTGGGAGATATTAGGACAAATACACATAGCAGAATAGGCTTGCAGTCTAAAATAATAGAACAGTTTTATCGTTTGAAAATTATGTTAAACAGCGAAAGAAGAAACAATAAAAAATTTAGAACATTTTTAGTAGGCTGGCAAGGTCTTTCGGCTACACACAGAGATGCGTTAAAAATAATAGAAGAAATTATTTTTGATTCGGATTTTTCCGATATAAACGGATTACTCAGAGCAGTAACGGAGCTCAAATTTAAGCGAATTAATAAATGTTATAATAATTTATTTAGTTCCATGGTTAGAAGAGGCGAGAAGATTATTTCGGGAGATGAAGTGTCCTCTTCACCTGAAGAAGACGTAATTTTGGACACTATGTGTGATTTGGAAAGAGATTTAAAATATGACCCTGATAATGCAATCGAAAAATTGAAACAAATGTTAGAAAAAATATTGTCAACTTCAAAGGTTACATTTTACTCAATCTCTGACAAAAACAGTATAGAAAGTTGTACACAAGAGTTTTTTGAAAGTTTTCCATATAAAAATTTTAAGTTAGAACAGGAAGAAAAACACAATGTTACAGCAAAAAATAAAGTGAAGAGTGATATAAGAAAAGAGGCTTTGATTACCGGTAGTAATCTGCAAAGCAATGGAATGCTGGCAAGATATCCTAAAGGAATAAAATATGATGTCAGATTTGATGTCTTAAAAAAGATTATTTTAGATAAATATTTGATGAAAAATATACGGGATGTATCGGGAGCTTACACATGTGATATGGATTTTGATAATAAGGGGATGCTTATGATATCAAAGGCGGACCCGGGAATCGGAAAGACTTGGAATGTGTTTAAAAATATGGGTAAATGGCTTGATAATCTTAACTTATCTAAAGAAGAATTTGATGAATATAAAGTAAAGACATATTGTGATAATTTAGATGAATTTAGAAATAGAAGGACTTCGGTTGAAATAGTATATAATAAATTAATGAATTTGAAAGAAAATATTATAAATGACTTAGATAAAATAAAAAATATGACTCTGGAAGATTTACAAATTTTTATCGGTCATGTAAAGAATATGCTTGAAGATGGGTATTACTTTACTATCGGAAATGAAGAAAAAATAGATAAAGAAAAAGATAAATTTGACAATATAATAAAATTAAAAGGAAAATATCTATAAAAAATTGATTTATATATGAATATATATTATAATATTTAAAGACGGCGACTAAAAAATTAGTTAAAAAATATGCTATAATTAATCAAACATACTTGCATTATTTATAAAAAACAGTAGTGATATTTTGTATTTTT